>CAKAPY010000133.1 GCA_916719935.1 uncultured Actinomyces sp.
ATGCGACGATCGCCATAACTGCGCTAAACATCAAGACGCAGGCCAGATATTCGCCAATCCCAATGATCGCGGGGCGAAGCTTGATGCGTGACGAGTTTTGTAATGCGGGAACAATGATCGCTCGCATAGAAAGCACGGAAAAAGCGATCAAAGACCAGAGTGGAATCACGTGGATTACAACGCCAATAAGGCCAGCCACTAGTGTTGCTAGGTGCCAGGCAATACAGACTGCAAACATCCGCGTGTCCCCGGCGCCTCGGATTAACGATCTTACGTAGAGAGTAGCTCCCAGCATGTATGCCGCAATTGCGGCCGCCGCACACCATAGTTTGAGTGGTGAGTAGTCTTCGGCAATAACCCACACTGACAGTGGATAGGTGCATGAGCTGGCCAGAACGCTGGCAAGGTGTGAGGGTAGTGAGCGTCGGCGCTTTCTCCACGCCTCGAATGTCGCAATCGCACAGAAGACGGTCACAGGGATCAGAATTCGTGCGACAGGACGCGGATGAAGAATGATGACCGGGATCCCGGATGCAGCCGCAATTACTGCCCAGGTCGCCATCGCCGGTAGGTAGGTCTTGCGACGTTTAGGTGCAGCCGCCATGAACAGGGTGAGTGCGTGATAGCTGCAGTAGGCCGCTGTCCATGCGGCAAGTAAAAGGAACTGAATGGGCTGAGGTTTCAGGGTGCAGATTCCGACAGCGATGGGGAGGGCAGTCATTACCCACGCGCCGTGCTCGTTTGAGAGCCATCCGCGGCGAATGAGTGAGCGCATCCGTGATCCTCTTTGAACCATGGGCAACAGTGTAGTGCCCCTACTCACTAAGGCAAACCTAAGAAAATCGCGAATTCTGTGCCGGCGCTCACCGACATCCCATTCACTGAGACATACTTTTTCTGAAGTGGGCCAACAGCGCAATAGTTATAGGTATGTCAACAAACGATACACGCGAAGAACATGCTCCGTCCTCGGCTGCTTCAAAGCCCGAGCTCTCTCAGGAAGACCGCTCTGCACGCATCGCGGTCACCGTATTCCCGCTCATTATTATCGCAGCATTCGCTCTTGGTCTGATTTTCCCGACCCAGGCAGCAAAGCTCGCCTCAGGTGTGAATATTGGCCTGGGCATCATCATGTTCGGCATGGGCCTGACCCTGACCCTTCCCGACTTTGCACTTGTCGTGAAGCGCCCCTTGCCCGTCGTCGTCGGTGTTATCGCACAGTACGTCATTATGCCTGGAATTGCCTTCCTCTTGGCTAAGCTGCTTCACCTTGATCCAGCAATCGCAGCCGGCGTCATCCTGGTCGGGTGTGCCCCGGGTGGCACCGCCTCGAATGTCATCTCCTACCTGGCAAAGGGTGACGTTGCGCTCTCGGTGACCATGACATCGATTTCCACTCTTCTGGCACCCTTCATGACTCCCCTGCTCACCAAGTGGCTGGCCGGTCAGTACATGCCCGTTGATGCAAAGAGCATGGCGCTCGCAATTGTTCAGATCGTTCTGATCCCCGTCATCGCAGGTATCGTCGTCCGTATGCTTGCTGGCCGCTACGTTGAAAAGATCCTCCCGGCTCTTCCTTGGATTTCCGTCCTTGGCATCTCCTACGTGCTGGCAGCAGTCGTTGGTAAGTCAGCCGACAAGATCATGGAATCCGCGCTCATCGTCTTCGTCGTGGTTATCCTCCACAATCTGCTGGGCTACTTCTTCGGATACTTCGCAGGCCGTATCTCGGGCGGCGATTACCGTGCAGCTCGCACGACCGCAATCGAAGTTGGTATGCAGAACTCGGGTCTGGCAGCCGGCTTGGCAACGAAGTACTTCAGCCCCGAGGCCGCGCTTCCTGGCGCAGTCTTCTCGGTGTGGCACAACCTCTCTGGTGCACTCTTAGCCATGTTCTTCCGCCGTTTCGGCAAGCAGGGCTGAACGAGCGCCGAGGGAAAACTCGATAGCGACAGAGTCTAACTTTCGCGTCGGAGTAGTACCGGCCTGAAACTTGTGGGGCGACGTAGCGAATATCGCATGCGTCGCCCCATCTGTATGTCTGGCGTGCTGTAGTCGGCTTTCACACCCACAAGAATTTTCGAATGCCCAGCAGCGCTGGAATGGCAAAGGTGTTCCTAGTTGTGGTTCCCCGAACGAGGTGTGTGCGCACCTTCCGTAAATGCCTCGATAGTCACCCGAGGATCAAGCGGACGGCCGGCACGAGTTTCGGCGCGCAGGTGCGAAACGACGGCCTCGAGACTGCCGCAGGCATCGGCAACCGCCTTCTGACGCTGATAACCCACACCAATGCTGCGCATCGTTGAAATGAAATCCAACTCTTCTGCGCAATCAAGGTCCTCAGCAACAGGGCGCAGTTTTTCAATCGTTTCATCCAACAGCTCGTCGATGTGTCGCTCATTGCCGTGGATGTCTTCGATCAAAATGGCATCCATCCCGTAACGCGCCGCACGCCACTTGTTCTCAGCCAAGAACCACGGTGAGGTGGTTGGAAGTTCTTCGCCTCGATCAAGAGCACGTGAACCGTATTCAACCAAGCAGTGAATAAGTGCGGCAATCGCTCCAATTTCAGCCGCGTTGCTGGAAGAATCGCAGACGCGCACTTCCAGCGTGCCAAGTCTGGGCGAGGGGCGAATATCCCAACGAATCTCATCAAAATTCGAAATGATACCGGTGTGCATCATGTCGCGAGTGTAATGTTCCAATTCCTCCCAGCGGGTAAACAGCTGAGGGACACCCGCAGTGGGAAGCTGCTGGAAAACCATCGCGCGATTGTCGCAGTAGCCCGTATCCGTTCCCGCCCAATAGGGTGACGAGGCCGTCAGGGCTTGGATTCGCCCGAGCTGAGTGGAGAGGAAGGCGAGAAGGGGGAGGACCTTGGCGCGCTCCTCAATCCCAACGTGAACATGCGTGCCAAAAATCAGCATTTGGCGACCCCAGAACTGGGTGCGATTGACTAATTCGGCATAGCGCTTCGAGTCTGAAACTCGCTGGTGAGCAGGGTTGGCAAATGGGTGAGACCCAGCGCTTGTAAGGTCGACGCGAAGTGCCGATGTGATCGGCTCAAGCATCTCTAAGCCCTCATTGAGATCGGCAATGGCATCGCGGACACGAGTCTGTTTGCGCGAAACTAGTTCCACTGTATTGCGCAGCATTTCGCCGTGAACAAGCGTATTTCCCGGGTACTGGGCCGAGACCTGAGTGATGATTGCCTGCGCGCATTGGCGGAGGTCTTCAGAGTCGACATCGATGAGCTGGAGTTCCCACTCAACGCCAAGTGTTGAACGTTCAGATTGTGCGAACGAGATGGCCATAGCTCCCCTTGCTCAAGCTTGTTGGTAGCGGTGGATAAAGGATGCCAATAAGTCGTGGGCGGGTTGAGTATTCGCAGCGTCGCAGCGCGCAACTACCGCGGGTTTCTCTTCTGCAGGATAGTAGGTGTCACCATAGGTCTCAATGCGTAGATGCATCCCATCTCGCGTAATTTCCGGGTGAAATTGCGTGCCATAGATGTTCTTTCCCCAGCGGAGAATCTGGACGTGGCAGCGAGTCCCGGTCGCCAGAAGTTCGGCTCCCTGTGGAATAGATCCAATTGCATCGGCGTGGCCGGTGTAGGCGTGGAATTTTGGCGGAAGCTTACCGGTCAGGGGATCGGCAAGTCCGGCCTCGGTCAAGGAAATTTCGGGGGCCTGGAGATCCTCGGAGAAGCCCTCAACGATGGGTGCTCCCGAGGCTCGAGCCAGGGATTGCAAGCCAAAACAGATGCCGAAAGTCGGGAAATCGCGCTCCAGAAGGATGGATGTCAAGGCATCGATGCGTTCTTCAACGCGCAGGTGTTCGGGAGTCTTTTGCTCATGAGGGTGCTCGAAACCGAAAGGAGAGCCGGTAATGATGACACCCGAATACTGGTCCAAGTCGATATCACTGGCCGGGTGTGGTGAAGCGGCATCAACTAACGGAAGTGGGTGTAGATCGCTGTCGCTGAGCTGACCGATTGCCTTCATCGATGCCAGTTCATCTCGCGCAAGAATACCGTCTGGTCGGCACACGGCCACCAGGAAGGGGCGAGAAGAAGCGGGTCGAGAAGCGTTCATAACGTCACGCTATCAGCCGTATCAAACAGATGCGCGGAGGATGCGGAAGATGGGATTGTGTAACGGGTAGAAAAAACCCGCAGCACCAAACGATGCTGCGGGAATCACGTCGGGGTGGCGGGATTTGAACCCACGGCCTCTTCGTCCCGAACGAAGCGCGCTACCAAGCTGCGCCACACCCCGTGACCGTTTGAGTATAGCCGTCCAAAGCCGGTGCGCAAAATTTTGGACACCAAGGTCTGGAGTATTGCCCGTTTCCCGTGTTCAGTCGTGAATTGTCAAGATCGAGGCCTCGGGGCGGGTGGCAATACGCACCCGAGCGTAAGGGGATGTACCCAAGCCCGCGGAAACGTGTAGCCATGCATTCTCGCTGGCACTGGTCTCCCACACGTGCAAGCCCTTGCCAAACTCGCGGGGAAGATCGCAATTGGTCACCAGGGAGGTCACACCAGGGAGCCCAATCTGACCACCGTGAGTGTGGCCGGCGAGGATCACTTCTGCACCCAAGTGGGTCATTGAGTCGAGCACGCGCGTGTAGGGTG
>CAKAPY010000134.1 GCA_916719935.1 uncultured Actinomyces sp.
AGAATTTCCTGCGCCTGGAATGACAGCGTGTAGGGCCCCCAGGTCATGATCGCGCCAAGGCTCAAGGGCAGAGCTGCGGCAATGATGACGCCCAACCAAACTTTGGGGAGCAGGTTCCTGCGTCCAACCTTCACCAAGTAGGCCGCTACGACCCCGACGATCAGTGCGGCTTCGACACCCTCTCTGAGGGCAATCAGGAAGTTCGCGAGGAACATTCATCTCCCAACCGAATGATTTACGATAACCATTCATAACCTAATTAACTGAACTTAGGATAACCTGTGTTACCTAAGCATGTCCCCTTTCGTTGTCTTTCTCACGCTGGGATCGCGAAAGGCGGTGTAGGCTCATCCCAGGAATCCTGACCAAGAAGGAGAAAACATGCGTCCCATCCACTGGATCATCGTTCTTGTCGTCGTTCTTGTACTCTTCGGCGCCCAAAAGCTCCCCGACTTGGCACGATCCATTGGCAAGAGCGCAAAAATCCTCAAAGAGGAAATGAACGACCTGTCTCAAGACCCCTCATCCGCCAGCGATCAGGCGTCGACCTCTCAGTCGGAAAACACGGATTCATCGAAGTAATTTCCCTCTAAACGCATCATCATTTCACTGCGAACCAATGACCCAGGCTGATTCTGACGCATATATGTCATTGACGCGCCACCTCCTCGAGCTGCGCGCGCGCCTTCTGCTCGGTCTTGCAGGCATCCTCGTCGGAGCAATCGTCGCGTGGTTCCTCTACACTCCTGCCACCACGTGGCTCACGCGTCCCCTCACCTCAGCCGGGGCCTCGGGAATCAACTTCCGCACGATCATCGGCCCCTTTTCGACCCACATCACTTTCGCACTCTGGGCGGGCTTCGTCCTGACGACTCCGTGGTGGCTGACCCAACTCTGGCTCTTCATCGCCCCAGCTCTTACGCGCACGGAAAAACGACGCACCGCGCTGATCGCCATCCCTAGCGCGATTCTTTTTCTTGCGGGAGTCGCCTCGGCACTGTGGTTCCTCCCCCACGCGGTCAGCCTCTTACTCTCCGAGCTTCCCCAAGGCACCTCTGCGCTTCTGGATTTCGATTCCTATATCAGCTTCGTCGTGATCCTGACCTTGGTGATCGGTGCTTCTTTCCTTTTTCCCATGATCATTATTGGGATTCACGCTTTGGGACTTGCCTCAACTAGGCAGATCCTTCGGCATTGGCGCTGGGCTGTTGTGGGAGCAACCGTATTCGCCGCGATTACAAATCCGCTTCCCGACCTATGGTCGATGATTCTTCAGATGTGCGCGCTTCTGGCTCTGTATTTTGGGGCGATTGGAGTGTGTTGGCTGCGCGATCTTCTTGCACGGCGGCGTCAGCGTAAGCGCGAAGCTGCGCCATCGCTTGATCCGACTGCTGTCTGAACGAGGCGGTCAGCGCTTGGTAGCGCCTGCGCACATCAATGATGCGCCGCGCCGCTTCACTCATTCCTTTGGGGCCTAGAACCGCAAGGATCACCACAGCGATGATGATCGCTTCGGGTCCACTGATTCCAAGAAAGTCCATGTCTTCACTTTTGCACGCGTAGCTGCCTGGGGGCAAGCACAAGGGAGGTTGCCATCAATGCAACGCCCGCGGCGGGAATGACCAGCATTGCTGCCAGAAGAGACGTGTGCTGAACCAGAACCCCAACAAGAGGCGGCGCGACAAGAAAAGCCAAGCGCCCCAGCCACGACACAATTGTCAGGCCAACCGCGGGATCCATTCCGCGGATATCGTGAGCTGCATTGTAGGCAAGAGGTACCGAGGCCGAGGCACCAATTCCCGCCGTCGCAAATCCAAACAGCAGGGCGGGGGTTGTCCCTATGAGTAGTCCGCCTCCCATCCCGACAAAGATGAGCGCTCCCCCAGTCGCTACGACTGCGCGCGGACCAAATCTACCGACCAAGGGGTCTGCAATAAAACGTCCCAGAGCATGAGTCGATAGCAGAACGACATATCCGCTTCCTGCAAGCGCCGCGCCTATCTTCGCGTAATCACGCATAAAAAGTGTCGCCCAGCTAGATCCAGCATCCTCGATGAGCATTCCGGAAATGCATAAAACAACAAGCAATCCCAAAACGATCGCCGGAGCCAAGGGACGAGTTCGGACACGAGAGAGATCCTCTCGGTCTGTTTCTTCCGAATTGTCTGGATCTACGCCGGGAAGGGTGAAGGGAAGGACAAGTAGTCCCAGTGCGATGCAGCCCAAAGAGGCAATGAGGGTATGGGCCAGAAGCGAAACGTGAAAGGCAGTAGTGAGAATCCCAAATCCTCCGCCTGCTGCTGCGCCCACGGACCACATTCCGTGGAATGAACTGATGATGGGACGTCGATATTCACGTTGGAGACGCAAGCCCTGCATATTTTGTGCGACGTCCACCAGAGAATCACTGCAGCCGTTCAGGAAGAAACCGAACGCAAGAAGCAGGTACAGCGCGGTCGAGAGAAGAGAAGCACTGGAAACTAGGGGACGCAGAGTCGCACTCAAACCGATTGTCAGTACCGCAATTCCGATCCCAATTGTCAAAAGTGAGGCCGCAATGCGTGATGTTAAGCGGCGAACAACCTTCGCTGCGAAGGGGCCTGCAAGAATTCCGCCCAGCGACGATAGTGCAATCGTTACGCCGTAAACACTTGCCGAGAGGCCAAACACATCCTTGATTTCTGGGAAGCGAAGCACCAAACTGCCAATAAGAAGCCCGTTGGTGAAAAACAGCGCGCAGATTGCCACGCGCGCTTTCCTCCTGTGAGAATGCGTGTTTTCCGGCATTGTCGTCACTCCCCTACGAGTGCTTCGGTTTCCCCGTTTTCGATATCTACCGGATAGTAGCAGTCATTTCAGGGAGGAAACTCATTGCCTGAACAACCAAGCCGGATGCTTGTTCATATCCAGAGGCGCTGGGGTGGAAACCATCTGTTGCCCAAAAGTCTGAAACCAGCTCTGCGTGTGCAACATCAACAAAATCAACGCCGCATTCCCGACAGATCCGCTGAAATGCCGCGGTCTGCCAATCAATTCTGCGAGCGAGTTCGCGTCGGAGCATCGCAGGTAGTTTCGGGGAATGATGCGGCTGGCCGGCAGAGCACACGATGACATGATCGGCACGAGTCCTTGCCTGCTCGATCACTGCTCGAAGATCATCAATCCAGTCTTCCTGACTTCTCCTTGCCATGACATCGTTGCTCCCAGCACAGATAAAGAGAATGTCAACCTGTCCATTCACTTCGGGAAGAAACCGATAACGTACGCGACGCATCGTCGACCCCAGTTTCGCGTGCGTCTCCCACTGAACCGGCCGATTGACCGTATTGGCAATTTTTTGCGCAATTCGCGGAGTCAAGGCAAGGTCTTGATGCTCTACACCGCTTCCCGCAACCAGGGAATCCCCAATGGCAACCAATCGCAGAGGCCGGGCCGAGGCCTCGGGAACGAAAGAAGAAGGAGAGACGATCCCACGGCGCTCGCCGGGCGCTTCGGGGGCCAGGCGAAGAGTGTACTTTGCCCACAGAGCCTGGGAAAGAAGAAGAGTCTTGCGCACAGGATTCATCTTTTAACCCTATGCAGATGCTGAGTGTGCTTCTCTTGCGTTTTTGCTCAGGTGTCAAAGTAGGACATGTGACCCCTGAAATGTGAAGCTCTACGGGTACGCTTAAGGGGTACAGTCCTGATCACAGAGGTGAAGGAGATACTCATGGCTGAGAACACCCGTACCGAATCAGATTCGATGGGAACCGTTGAGGTTGCCGCAGATCGTTACTGGGGAGCACAAACCGAACGTTCACTGCACAATTTCGACATCGGCCGTAACACTTTCGTCTGGGGCCGCCCCATGGTGCGCGCACTGGGAACACTGAAGAAGGCCGCAGCACTGGCAAACGCCGAGCTGGGAGAGCTGCCCCAAGATATCGCAGACCTGATTGCACGCGCCGCCGATGAGGTCATCGAGGGCAAGCTTGACGACCATTTCCCGCTGGTTGTCTTCCAAACCGGTTCGGGCACTCAGTCCAATATGAATGCCAACGAAGTGATCTCGAACCGCGCCATCGAACTTGCCGGTGGCGTCATGGGCTCCAAGACTCCCGTTCACCCGAACGATCACGTTAACCGTGGCCAGTCCTCAAATGACACCTTCCCCACCGCGATGCACATTGCTGTGGTCCAGGAGCTTCAGGCGATGTACCCGCGCGTTGAGCAGCTGCGCAACACCTTGGACAAGAAGTCGAAGGAATACGCCGACGTCGTCATGGTGGGCCGCACCCACCTGCAGGATGCAACACCCATTACGCTTGGCCAGGTTATTTCCGGCTGGGTTGCACAGATTGATTTCGCACTTGACGGCATTCACTACGCGGATTCTCGTGCACGTGAACTGGCAATTGGCGGAACCGCGGTGGGAACCGGCCTCAATGCTCACCCTGCATTTGGTCAGCTGGCTGCACAGAAGATTTCTGAGGAAACCGGCATTGAGTTCAAGCAGGCCTCGAACCTGTTTGCAGCCCTGGGCGCACACGACGCGCTGGTGCTGGTCTCTGGCGCACTGCGTGTTCTGGCAGATGCACTCATGAAGATCGCCAACGATGTGCGCTGGTACGCTTCCGGCC
>CAKAPY010000135.1 GCA_916719935.1 uncultured Actinomyces sp.
CTTACTTTCCCGTCATCACTCTCAACTTCTCCGGCCCGTCTTCGTCCACGCCTCGGCGTGATTGTGGAACAATAAGACCAGATCGCATCTACCATTCATCAACACATCTAGCATCAGTGCGAGGGGTTGGAAGCTTCATGGCTCTCTTTGAATTCGACGAGGGGCGTTTGATCCCTGCCCAATTCGGCCGCTCAGTATCCGACGGTTTGACCCCCGAAATCGTTGATGCCGTGTGTAATCAGGTGCTTGAGATTGTTTCGCGCCCACTTTTCCCCATCACCTGGCGAGATATTTCCCCCTTTGAAGGTTCGGCCTTTGTCGATGGCTCCGCGGAAGACGAGGCTCCTCGGTTGACCGCCCTTGATCCTTCGGGTCAAGTTGTCTCGGTCGAAATTCTTGACTTCTTGGACTCCGATACGCTGATTCAGTCACTGTCACGCCTTGCTGGAACCGCCGCGCTGTCGTGGTCAGATCTGGCTCGTGAATATCCCGGAGGCGTCGCAGCTTTCAAGTCCGGGTGGATTCACTTCCGCGATTCAATGCCGCCCTCGCCCGGAGCGGGACCGCGTCTGGTCATGGTTGTTGGCCGCATTGATCCTGCCGTTCGTCCAGCGCTTGAGGTTCTGGCTGCCTCCGGTGTTGAGGTTCATGAAATGAGCCTGCGCGAGATGAGCAATGGGCGTTCTTTCCTTGAAGTGCATGCTGTTGGCCCGCGTACCTACGCGCATGCTCCTCATCTGCTTGCTGGGCGCTCTGACGATGTTCCCGCGATCGCCTCGTCAATCCGCGACGTGCCCGCTCCCGTGACCATTGAGTCCTCCGCGGGCGTTGAGTTTGTTTCTTCCGAACCGACTACTGAGGCCGAGGCCTCGGCGCTCGAAGAGGAAGAGGGCGACTATCTTCCTGAGGATGAAGAGTTCCTTCAGCAGGCCGCTGACGCTGAGACCTTAGAGCCGCAAGCTCCTGAAGTGGAAGCCGAGCACGCGCTCGAAGGAAGCGATGTGCATCATCATGCTGCGCCAGTCGTTGGTGAAGATGGCGACGACGACTTAGAAGAGGAAAGCGAAGAGCTCCGCGCTGCGCGCGAGGCGGGAATCCCCGTCCTCTCGCGTGATGCGGCTGCCCTGCGTGTCCTTGGACAGATTATTGCCGAGGATGTTCCCGCAATTATCGTTGACGTGCCTCAGGCAGAGTGTGAATTCACGGCCGATGGCCTGTTCCGCTCGGGCGAAGAGAGCTGGGATAACCCGCAGGACGCGCTTTCCTACTTTGGTGTGTCCGGTAACGGCTGGACGCTGTGGCACCTGGGTGGGGAAGAAGGCCCGACCTTGGGTGAGTCCCTGGCAGAGGTCAACCGAGAGATCATTCGCGAGTACTCGCGCGATTAGATAAACGCCTTAATCCAGCGATCCATTGTTTCGTAGACCCGTGCGCGCACCTGAGGGTCAGAGAGTAGCAGGTCGTGCTTGCCCGGGAAACTGGCAATGGTAACCAATGGCCCTAAGCGCGATGAACGCTCCAAGATGACCTCCCGATCCAAGACGACATCACTTGAAAAGGTTTCTGGCGTGAATTCTTCGCTGAAGAAACTTGATGTTGACATCATCGAAAGCACTGGAATATCCAATTTGACCGAAGTCGCGACGCTGTCGTGGCCTTCAAGGATTGCCTCGAGCCAGGCTGCGTAAACGGGGTAGGAGCCGGGACGCTTCCATTCCAGCGCGTAATCCCATCCCTGAACAGCGGGGTCGTCGGCGTAGGCCGTGAGAGATTCTGGTAGGGGTGCTTCTAGCGAGTTCCAGCCCTCGTGGAGGGAACGGGCGTAGTTATCTGGGCCGCTGCCTCCTCCTGGAACTGCCCACATCGGATTTCGAGAGGCGATGCGTTCAAGAATCGGAGCCATGGTTGAACGCATGGACGCCATTGTCTGCATTTCAAGCCACGCAGAATTCAAGATGAGGCCGTCGATCGCGCCGGGATGGCGATTTGCCCACAGTGTTGCAAGCAATCCGCCCGTTGAGTGACCCATAAGAACAAGTGGAAGGTCAGGGTAATCATTGCGGATCAGATCCAGAGCTTCTCCGAGTTCCTCATCGTACAAGCTGAGGTTCGAAACAAATCCCATGCGCTGGCCGGGGCGTAGCGAACGACCATACCTGCGTAGGTCGATTGCGTAGAAAGCCCCTGCGCAGTCTGCGATATTTTGGGCTAGCTCGCGCTGGAAGAAGTAGTCGTTGCGGCCGTGAATGTACAGGGTAATGAAACGAGGAGAGCAGGAAGAAGCTGCGTGACCTTGATAGCGAACCAAAGTTGCAACAACAGGACCTGCGTCATCATCCATGAGGGGGATGGTGCGTGATTCGTAGCCCTCACCCAGCACGTCGCGCCGCCACTGGCCAACGGGGGCTGGGCCTTCTTCTCCCCAGGGGGCCAGCACGGCCTCGTCGACGAGGCCGTTGAAGCCATCGGTGCTGCTTGGGGACTCGGGGAGCTCGGTTTCGTCCACTGTTCTCACTCCTGTGTTGGGGATCTGCATTGATTTTATGTGGATCTTCGCTTGAAAGATATCGTTATTTGGGGCAAATGTTACAAATGTTGCGATCGTGATTTATGTGGCTTCGGTTAAACGTTGTTGCGAATGTTGCCTAAGTGAACTACTCTCGAATGCTGTATATGACGACGCACGCCCTTATCCCGGCGTACAACGACAGGTGGACCAGTGAGACGTGAGACAAAGCGCCGCGGTATTCGCGCAATCAGCGTGACCGCGCTATTTGCATCACTCGCTGCAGCAACTCCCGGTATCGCTCTTGCAGCTCCCAGTGACGAAGAGATCGCACGAGCCCGCGAAGCCGAAAATGCGGCAAAAATGTCGGTCGCTCAGATCGAAGTAGAACTTGCAAGCGTAAAAAGCGAAGCTGAAGTCGCGCTTCAGAAAGCCATGAGTGCTGCGGAAGAGCTGAACGGTGCCCGCTACTCGCTTGAACAGGCGACTCAGACCGCGCGTCAAGCGCAGGCGGATGCTGATAAAGCGAAGGCTGATTACGAGGCGGGGAAGCAAGAGATCGCTTCGATCGCACAGACGGCATACCGCGATGGCGGTTCATCCCTTGACTCCATCGCCCCCTATCTTTCCGCCGACGGGCTGCGCACGGTCGAAACCAAGCAGGCTACGCTCAACTCCTTCTCGGCCTCGGCGAACGTCAAAATGCAAAAGGTTGCCGCGCTTGAGCAGGTCGCAAACGTCATGAACGATGCTGCGATCCAGGCGCAGGCAAAGCAGGCGGAAGCAACCGCACAGGTTGAGACTCGTACCGCTGCGGCTCAGAGTGCTGCAAACAACGCAAGTAATGCGCAGGCCATGACTGCTGCTCGCCGTGATGCTCTGGTTGCGGAGCTCGCGCGCAAGCAGAACACAACCGTTGAGCTGATTAATCAACGCGAGGCCGAGCTTGAGGCGCAGCGTCAGGCGGCGGCAGCTGAAGCCGCACGCCAGGCTGCCGCAGCAGAGGCTGCACGCCAGCAGGCAGCTGCCGAGGCCGCACGTCGCGCACGTGAACAGCAGAACTCATACACGCCAGCTCCTGCTCCGGCAGCCAGCTATGACGACGACGATGACACTCCATCGTGGGGTGGCGGTGGCGGTGGTAATTCTGACGCCGCTGCAGGTGCCATCGCTTGGGCGAAGAGTAAGCTCGGCGCACAATACGTGTGGGCGGGCGAAGGCCCCGGCTATGACTGCTCCGGTTTGGTCACCATGGCGTACCGTTCGCAGGGGATCTACCTCACCCACTGGTCGCAGGCACAGTACTCGGAAGGCACTCGCGTGCCGGTCAGCCAAGCTCAACCCGGCGATCTGATTTTCTGGAACTGGGATGGTGGCAACATCGACCACGTTGCGATCTACCTGGGCAACAACCAGATCATCGAGGCGCCCACCTTTGGTGTTCCGGTTCGAATCACCTCGATCTACGGATGGAGCGCGGTTCTGCCCTACGCAGTGCGCGTGGTATGACGATGCCGGATAGTGATGCAAAGCGGTCATCGATTGAGCACTTCATTCACTGATTAATTCTTGTAGGCCCGGGCGTTTGGGGAAGACGCCCGGGCCTCGTTATATCTGCGTGGGACGACTAGTTCTGAGCCGTAGCGTTGAGATGTTTATGCCAAAGGCGCTACAGATCCGTTTGTGATTTGGCTCAACTTAGAGCAAACAAGAAATAAGTTCCCGTGAATGGTCGTTTTGCTTGGTGACGCCACAAATTGGCAACGACGCACCAGTGTTTCGTCATCACGAAGAGGAATGACATGATCACCTTCGACCACGTGTCGAAAACATATTCACCCGATACGAAAGCGGTTGAGGATTTTTCTTTAACGATTGCCCCGCACACAACAACGGTCTTCCTCGGGACTTCAGGATGTGGCAAGACCACACTGATGCGGATGGTGAACCGCATGGTGACTCCCAGCTCAGGGATAGTCACAGTTCGTGGCCGCGATGTTGCGCATGAAGATCCTGTCGCACTTCGTCGATCCATCGGCTACGTTCTTCAAGACGGTGGTCTTTTCCCGCACCGAACTATCGTTGACAATATTGCAACCGTTCCGC
>CAKAPY010000136.1 GCA_916719935.1 uncultured Actinomyces sp.
TGGGCTTTGAGCCTCACTCCACTGTGAAACTGCCCTATTTCACGCTCGTCTGGGTTGCAGATCGGGCAGAATGAGACATATTCAGAGGAGGTGTTATGGATATTTCACTCATTGGCGTCGTCGGCGCGCTGCTGATGTACGGAGTATCCGTTTCGCCTTCTCTTCTTGCCCGATCGTGGCAGTGGCACGCGGTCGCCTCGGGTGTTCTCTCGGCTGTTGGGTACATCGTCGGACTGACGATCCAGCGTTTCTATGCCTTGGTTGTGCCCAGGCTTGGCGTTGAGATTACCGCTCCACGATCGGTATCGATTGCTTTTAGGGCTGTCCTACTGCTGGGGTTCTTCTTGTGGTTCCTCCGCTGGTTGCTCCAGTCCTATCGCGAGCGCAAGCGTGCCAATCATCTGGTCGGAATGCGTGGTGAGACCTTGGGGGAATACCTCTTGGGAACTTTCTGCGCCTTCATTCTGATGCTGGCTTTGCTCGGTATTGCTTGGGGCCTACAGTGGATTGGCCGAGCAATTGTTATTGTTCTGAGCCGGTGGATGCACATGGTCTTCGCGCTGGCTCTCTCCCTGCTCATTCTTGTCGTCATTGTGTATGCCTTGACCTCGCAAGTCCTTTTGAAGCTGGGTATTAATTTCTTCACCCGTCATGCGCGAAAGATGAATAACCGCACGGCAAAGGGGATTGTCCAGCCCCAGGTGCCTGAGCGTTCGGGTTCGCCGCAGTCGCGCTCCTCTTGGCGTGCCGTGGGCGGGCAGGGCCGCGTTTTTCTTGGTCGAGGCCCTAGCCGCGCCGATATCGAGACCGTTACGGGTTGCTCGGCTATGGAGCCCATTCGCGTGTATGCAGGGATGCCCGAAGAAGGACAGAGCCTGCAAAGTGCCGCTGATCTTGTTGTCGAAGAATTGCATCGGACGGGTGCTTTTGATCGCGCTGTCATTTTGATTGCCACTTCGACGGGATCTGGATGGGTTGACGAATGGCAGGTTCAACCCATGGAGTACTTGACTCGTGGGAATTGCGCGACGGCCTCGATGCAGTATTCCTTCGTTCCTTCCTCGATTAACTTCCTGACGGATCTGGATGTTTCTGAAGAAGCAGCGGTCATTCTTTTTGAGACGATTCGTCGCGCGGTGGATGAGATTCCAGAAGACCGTAGGCCAGCACTTTTCGTCTGCGGAGAATCTTTAGGTGCCTACGCCTCGCAACATGTCTTCTCGGGAATTGTCGATGTTTTAAGTCGGACTGATGGTGCGCTGTGGGTGGGAACTCCTGCGTTTACGCCGATGCACGCGGAACTGACTGCTATCCGTCACCGAGGCAGTCCCGAGGTTGCTCCCGTTGTTGCAAATGGCCGCCACGTACGTTTCGTTAATGTTCCAGAGAATCTTTGGGCAGATGTTTACGGTCGCGAACTCGGCGATTGGAACTATCCCAGGGTTGTCTATGCTCAGCACCCCTCGGATCCGGTGGTTTGGTGGAATTCGGAGTTAGTGTGGCACAAGCCCGACTGGATTTCAGAAAAGGTTGATGGGGATGTCAGTCCCCATATGCAGTACACGCGAGGCGCGACCTATATCCAGGTCCTCGTCGATATGCCGGTTGCGGGTACGGCTCCGGGTGGTCATGGGCACACCTATCACGAAGAACTCATTCCGCTGTGGGAAGCGATTTTAGGGCTTCGCGAGGATGAGAAAAACGCGGGGTCGCACTTTGGCTTGGATTCACGGTGGATTCACGAAGATACCCACGAAAAGATCGGTCGGGCTATTCGCGAAAATCTGGCCAAATCTGAGCGCCAATAGGACGCAGAAGGACGCGTGACCCCGAGAAAATGAAGCCGGGCCTCGCCGCTAATTTTTGGTGCACTGAATTTTGGTGATACTGTGACCGCGACCGCGCCGATGCGGTCGCAACAACAATCTATGGTTTTAACGATGACGTCCCCGCCCGCATGGATGCCTGCGCGGATGTGCGGAAAGAAGACGAACGATGAGCATTGATATCAATCAGATCATTGATATGAGGGTCAACCACCCCGAGCAAATCGGTTTCGTGATGCGCGACCGCGGAATGGGAATCCGACCCACCGCAAAATTCCTCATGATCGCTGCCGACGACCCCGCTCGTGGAAACTTGACGGTGGGAGGCAATCCTCGGGCATTGGAAGACCGCTGGGATCTGCTCGACCGTCTCTGCCAGGCTTTTGCCATCGAGGGAGTCAAGGGATGCGTGGGTGCAGCCGATCTTGTCGAAGACCTGACGATCGCTGGAGCGCTCAAGGAAAAGTTCGTCATCGGCTCAATGAACCGAGGCGGCTTAGCTGGCTCTTCTTTCGAATTGGACGACGTCATGAGCGGCTACGACATCGCGGGAATCCACGAGTCTCGCTTGGATGGCGGCAAGATGCTGCTCCGCTTGGACTACAGCGATGAGGGTTCGTCCCATACTTTGTCTCGCTGTGCTCGCGGGGTATGCGCGCTCAACGCTTCTGGTCGAATTGCCCTGCTTGAAGCCGTGATCTCAAGCCGCGACGAATCCGGCCACGTCCGCACCCACCTCGATATGGATTCCATCTGCCTAGCAACCGCGATCGCATCGGGTCTTGGAACGACCTCGGGACTGACATGGCTTATGCTCCCGCTGTGTGAGGACGTGAAGCGTCTTGCCCATGCGACCACTTTGCCCATTGTTTTGCGAGTGGACTTCAGTGCGGGTGTGGACGCGCTTCGCGAGCGTGTTCAAGAAGCACTGTCGTACCCGAACATCATTGGGATCATGGCGGATACCTCTCTGGTCTACCCCAGCGAGGGAAGCGTCGAGGATGCGGTGAAGGCGGCTCTGGAGCTGATCGCCTAACTCCGGCTGCGGTCTCGCACCCCTTGCGAGGCCAGCCATTCCATTTCCGTATCGATCCTTTCGCGCATCTCGGTGCCATCCAGCGCGTCGAGGCCGTGCCAGGCAACTTCCGCGACGGCAAGCAAACGCGGGAAAAGCTGGTAGAAGAGTTGCTCTCGGGTGGGGACGAATTCGCACCATAGCGCAGCTTGGATTCCAATTGGCGCGGAGGCTGCTTGTGTGATCGCTTCCATGACCTCGGTGAGGATTCGTTCGGGAGTGATCACTCCGAACATGGCAGCCGGCTCCTCTTGGGCTGGGCCGGCCAGACGATTGAGATAGAGCTGGTCGCAGCATCCATATACCCATGGTTGTCCAGAGAGCGCTGCGCGTCGGGGTCCTTCACCGAATCCTCGCCACGCGATAATGAGAGTGTCATCAAGAACATCTGCCGGGGCGATTTCGGTGAGTTCATCCCAACCGGCAGCGTGCTTACCCAGAGAATGAAGGATCTCTAGTACGCGTCGAGTCATGGATTCTTGGAGCTGACGTCCGCTGTGAATTCCTTGGGATGCAAGAGAATCCATCAAGGCCTGATCGTTTTCCCAGGCCTCGAAACGGCATTCGTCCCCGCCGATATGAATGATCGGAGATGGGAAGAGAAGAGCGACGTGGGTGAGTGCGGCATCAATCAAAGCCCAGGATTGATCTGTAGGCCAAAGAAGGTCATTACGATGGCTCCAATGCTCGGGAGGGAGCTTTGCCAATGCTGGGTCTCCCAGCTCGGGGTAGGAGCGAATTGCTGCATGCATGTGGCCGGGAAGGTCAATTTCTGGGATGACCTCAATTCCTTCTGAGGAAGCGTGGGTGATAATTTCCCGGATCTCATCATCCGTGTAATAGCCCCATGTGGAGTCTTGGGGAGCGCTCGCGATCATGACGGCGCGTTTATCCGAGTCGACATTGTCGTACCAGTCGAAAGCTTCGCGCGGTAAGTGCGCGCCCGTTTGGGTGAGCTCAGGGAATTCGGGGATCTGGATACGCCAGCCAGCATCATCGGTGAGGTGAAGGTGAAGGCGGTTGAAGCCATAGCGTCCCAGCAGAGTGATGATCTCGTGGATAAGCTCGGGCTGCCAGAATGTCCGTGCGCAATCGAGCATAAATCCACGCCATGCGAAGGCTGGTGTGCATTCGCGATCATGTGGGATCATTGAGGGTGACACGTTAATCCTCTTTAATTAGGTCAACCGACTTTAGTGTTAAGAATCGTAACACCAGATTCTGTGCGTGCCAAGGTCTGAATGGAGTAAAAGTGCTGAGTACAAATAAAGAGCGCGCAATTGCAGCTCTTGTGATGCAGGGGCCGCAGCATCGCGCTGCCTTGGCTCGCAGTCTTTCGGTTTCTCGCACAACCGTCACAAATCTGGTCCAGGACCTCATGGCCGAAGGATACATGGCCGATGACGGAGAATCTCCATTGAAATCCACCGTCAAACTCACGGAAAAAATGGGTGTTCTGGTGTCGGTTGTCTTCTGGATTGATCGGACGTTAATTTCGATCGCCAGTGTTGATGGACGCCTTCTCAATTCTCGTGAAATCGCAGAAAACCCTCACGAAAGCGGAAAAGTTCGCCTCTCGCACGTCGCAGCGCCGCTGTCTGTCATGCGTGCCCAACTTGGTGATCCTACGGTACGTGCGGGTCACGTTGCGGTTAATACTCAGATCAATGTTCGCACGGGTGAAGTGGTCGGGAG
>CAKAPY010000137.1 GCA_916719935.1 uncultured Actinomyces sp.
AACAATGCGTTGAACGTCAATTTCTTCGGTGCGCCCATCGCGTCGAACCTTCGCGCGAGGGGCATCAACGATCGCAAGGTCATCCAGTGTTTTCTTCGCACGAAGTTCGGAGAAAATTCCGATAACCGCGTTAATGATCATGATCGCGCCAAAAACGGCATCCTGCCAGGACCCGAAGATGATCACAATGACCATTGCGATGCTCAAAATCGCATTAAAAAGCGTCAAGACATTTGCGCGGATAATCGATGCCAGCGATCGCGATGAAGGAAGCTTAGTGATGTTCAGCTTGCCTGCTTCTTCACGGATCTTTACTTCGGATCCAGTAAGTCCCTGAGCAAGGTTAGGAGCTTGTGCAGTAGAGGTCATCGGCCGTTACTCCTCGAGGAATCGCGCTTCGAATAAATAAGCGAGGCTAGAACTGTCGTGATGAGTGTCCCTGCAATGACAGCAAGCGAGACCGGGATTCCGATTTCCGGAATCCCATGAATGGGCTCACCCCCGTTAAGGAAGGGTAAGGAGTTTTCGTGGAGTGCATGAAGAATCAGCTTCACCCCGATGAAGCCCAAAATCACTGCAAGTCCGTAGTTGAGGAAAACGAGTTTTTCGAGAAGGCCATCGATCAGGAAGAAGAGTTGTCGTAGCCCTAGCAATGCAAAAGCGTTGCACGCAAAGACCAAATACTCCTCTTGAGTAAGTCCAAGAATCGCAGGAATGGAGTCGAGTGCAAACATAAGATCCGCGGATCCAAGCGCCAGAACGACAAGGAACAAGGGTGTGATCGATGTGTGACGATTATGGCGGTAGAAGAAACGATCTCCAATGTATCCATCGGTCACGGGAAGAATACGCCGGACAAATCGGACAAACGCATTCTCTTGAATTTCCTCAACTTCTTCCTCTTCATCAGACGCACCTTCGCGCGCCTGCGAATATGCCGTCCACAGTAGCCACGCGCCAAAGAAGAAGAACATCCACGTAAAACGGTTGACTAAGGTAACACCGACAATGATGAAAAATGCTCTAAATATCAGTGCAAGGATGATTCCCGTTAGAAGTGCTTTCTGCTGAAACTCCCTTGGCACTTTGAAGGACGCCATGATGATGACGAAGACAAAGAGGTTGTCCAGCGAAAGTGACCACTCCATCATGTAGCCGCTATAGAACTGGATAGCGTAGCTTGCTCCGTAGATCGCCCAAATTGCTAGGCCAAACATCACCGCAAGAGCAACGTAACCCAGTGTCCACGCGGTTGCTTCTTTCATAGAAGGCGCATGGGGCTTACGCACGTGTCCAATGATGTCAGTGGAAATTAGGGCGATAACAGCGACGGCCAAGCCGATCCAGCCGAGGATATGTACGTCCACGAATGACCTTTCAGGCAGAGACTTGAGGTCTCTTCCCACCCAAAATTGGGCAGCAACACCGGGTATCTGGGAGATACCGCGTTGACGATGGTGCTCTTTTTGGGATTACTCCCCTCGCGACTAGCGTAACAAACGATTCCGCTCACATTCTCTGTCAGTTCACAAGTCGTTAAGAGCTTCACACGCAAGTGCTTTAGACTCAACAGAGTGAGTGTTCAAAATCGTGCAGCCCAAGTGTCCCGACTGCGTCGCCTGAAGGAGACCCTTTTCGGGTCGACCCAGGCACCTTTTGAACTGCCAGTCGTTCAATCCTGCGCTTTCGACACAACGAATCTTGCGCATACTGCCGGTGTTTCCAGACTTGCCGAATTGGGACGTCGTGAGGTTCGCGAACTCACGCCACAGGCGTTGTCGACAACCAATGTTTTTTACTCTGAAGTACGCGATGCTTTAGAACACCGAGCTTTGATCTGGTTGATTGGCCCTATTGACACTGAGCAATTGAAAGAACTCGCAGGTCCGCTATTTGGCCTCTTCGTGAACGTCGGCGCAGAACACTCTGAGACGCAAACTGTCTTCGGACTACGGGTCAGCGACGTTGTTCATCAGCTACTTCCCGATGCAAGCTTCAGGGCGGCATTAGAAGGAATGAATGCAACACGAACTCCGCACGGCCTCGCCCATAAAATTGAGGCAGCGGGGGTAAAGGTTTTCAAACGTTCCCTGATCACGCGAGTTCTCAAAGACCCACGTTTCTGGGTTTACGCGGTGGTCTTCGTGTACTCATCACTTCGAGCGCTTCCAGTCGTCTTTGTCCCACAATTTCACGGCTCTGTGTTGGTCTTATGGGCAATCGACGTATTGACCGCAATCCCGTATACCTGGGGAATTCTCGCGATGCTGACGGCATCGAGACCATTGGAACGTTACACCGGCGCGATTGTCGCATTAGCGACGTTCATGGCGCCCTACGTCTATTTCTGGGTACACGGACGCGGATACCCAGGCTCAGTCATCGTCATCGTTGGCCTGATGATTGTGGCCTCTCTTGCAACTGAGGTTTGGCGCGGGATTCAGAACACGCGTCTTGTCAAGCGTTACTCTGCGTCACGAAATTCTTGAGGAATTCCCTGAATCGAACGCACAGCGCTCACGACAAGAATCCAGATCCCCGCAACCCACCAAATACTTGTAAGGATGAACGGGCGCAGGGGTGCATATGCGACAAGTATGGCCGTTGCTGCAACCCATACCAGTGCCGCGACGATGTTAAGAACACGCAAACGACCGACCCTGAAGGGGTGGACAAAAGCAATCGGAGCAACCGTAAGGATTGCCAAAATTACGGTCGCAATAAAGTTAAAAAGAGCTCCGGTTTGGAAAATCCACATAATGGCTGCAACCACGTTCCATGCTGCCGGGAAACCCATAAAGTAGTGATCTGGTGTCTTCAAGGAAACATTGCAGTAACAGAACATTGAGGAAAGACAGACAACTAAGGCGGCAGCGATGCCTAGCCCGCGGGATCCAAACGGCAGATAGAAGACCATGAACAGTGCTGGAATGAAGGTCCAAGTCAGGTAATCGACAATATTGTCCAAAGTCGCTCCGTCAAAACCGGGAGCGTATTCAGTGACGCGAACAGCACGCGCGAAACTCCCGTCAACTGCATCAACAAGAAGCGCGATACCCAACCACATCCACATTTGGCGGATATGTCCCTCGTACAGAGCAATTGTCGCCAAAGATGCCCACAGCACACCGGTTAGTGTGAAGAGGTGAGCAGACCAAGCAAGGGCGCGTTTGGAAAAAGGAACGGGACGCGCTTGCGTATGCGCCATCGTAGACACAGTCGACTCCCAGCATTGAGAACTTAGAACACCACTATCTTAGTGCCTTTACTTAAAGGCACTCACCACTTTCCACAAAGATTAGTTTGCAGCTTTCATCGCACGAAGCTCTTTCTTGAGTTCAGCGAGCTCATCACGTAGGCGAGCAGCAAGCTCAAACTGGAGATTCTCTGCGGCTTCCATCATTCGAGAACTCAACTGGGCAATAAGATCCTCAAGGTCATTTTGCGCCATATTGGCAAGTTCTTCCCGGCTCCTTGGCACGTCCTCTATAGCCTCCGAGGCCATCGCATCTGCGCGAATGTCAGTAGCCGGCCGCTCGCGACGGTATCCGCCTTCAAGGAGTTCTGCAGTATCGACCTCTTCGCGAGCCAGCATGTCCGTAACGTCCGCAATCTTCTTTCGCAGTGGTTTTGGATCAATCCCGTGCTCACGGTTATAGGCCAGCTGGATCTCGCGGCGTCGCTCGGTTTCGTCTATTGCTGCACGCATCGAGTCAGTGATGTTATCGGCATACATGTGCACTTCACCCGAAACGTTACGCGCGGCTCGCCCAATGGTCTGAATGAGCGATCGGGTTGAGCGTAGGAAGCCTTCTTTATCGGCATCCAAAATTGACACCAGTGAAACTTCAGGCAGATCCAATCCCTCACGAAGCAGGTTAATTCCTACCAAAACATCAAAGACTCCAAGGCGAAGTTCACGAAGTAACTCAACGCGCCTTAAGGTGTCGACATCGGAGTGCAGGTATTCGACCTTCACTCCCCTCTCGCCCAAGTAGGTTGTCAGATCTTCAGCCATCTTCTTGGTGAGAGTCGTGACCAAAACACGCTCGTCACGCTGAGTACGCTCACGAATCTGTTCGAGCAAGTCATCGACCTGCCCTTGAGTTGGTTTAACAATAACTTGAGGATCCACGAGGCCGGTCGGACGAATGATCTGCTCGACTACACCGTCAGAACGATCCAGCTCATACTGCCCGGGTGTTGCTGAAAGATAGATAGTTTGACCAATGCGCTGCGTAAACTCGTCCCATTTCAGCGGACGATTATCCATTGCCGAAGGAAGGCGGAAACCGTAATCAACCAGTGTGCGCTTACGTGACATATCGCCTTCAAACATCGCTCCAATTTGCGGAACCGTCACGTGGGATTCATCGATGACCAAAACAAAATCATCGGGGAAATAATCAAGCAGCGTATTCGGAGGTGTTCCCGGGCCGCGCCCATCAATATGGCGTGAATAGTTCTCGACTCCGGCACACGTGCCTATTTCCTTGAGCATTTCGAGGTCGTAGGTTGTTCGCATCCGAAGACGCTGAGCTTCAAGCAGTTTTCCTTGGGATTCAAACCACTCAAGGCGTTCTTCGAG
>CAKAPY010000138.1 GCA_916719935.1 uncultured Actinomyces sp.
TTGGAAAGCGTGTTGGGTGCAAGCCCTCGGGGGTTCGAATCCCCCATCCTCCGCAACTAGCCTCGGAACTTTGTTGAAGTTCCGGGGTTTTTCTTTTGTTTCCAACGTTTTTGGCTGATGGTATTGAAACCGATATATACCGATAGGTATCACTGGGGGCCAGGAAAAGTGGCCCCAATATGGCCCCATCAATTTTGAGGTTCGGTCATGCCGAAGAAACTGCCCCCGGTATCGATTGGGACGAATCGCGCGGAAAGTGCCGAGCGAGCATCTACGAGTCAGGCAAGAGGTATCGTCTTGGGCGCTTCGACACTTTGATCGATGCGAAGGCCTCTCTTGCGATCGCGCGTACTGACGTCGCAAGAGCGATCTCCGTCCCGCGCCTGCGCGCCGCGCGGAAGCGAAGCGCGCAGTGGAGAAAGTTGCGCGTGCTCAAGTGACGGTAGAACAAGTCGCCGAAGATTGGCTCGCTGATTTTGAGAAGTAAGCGGAGTCAGGCCAGCGGAAGCTCGTGATCCCTCTCAGACTCCCTGCCAGTTGAAATTGTCTAGCCAGTCTCGGTTGTGTCTAGTGTTCGCGTTGGTGTCCGTGGCCTGGTCAAGAGGAAAGCACGTATCCGCTACGGCGCGCCCTCCCAAGCTAATCAAGACGTCTGAATCGGGAAGTCGTGACTGCTTACCGTAGGTGTAAACGGTCTCTAGGGCCAGCCTTGCATACTCAGCGAAATTGGAAATGCTTGGGTTCATCCATCTACATCGGGCTCAGTTGCTTGAATTCTGACTGAGTCGATACTGCTCGGCTTCAGGTTCTTCGGTGAATTCGAGGAGATTGCCGGCGATGTCCCTTAGTGCGTCGCGAACTTCAGTGGGTGTTGCGTAGAAAAATTCGCGGCGTAGGTTAACGCGGTTAACGCGCTTGTCTGCGAATCGGTGGTGAAGCTCGGTTTCGACCCTGACGGCATCTTCAGAGAAGAAGAGTGCGTGCACGTCAAAATTGAAAGGTACCGAGGCGTCGCCGAGTTCGCGTATGCGATCCATAGGGTCGAGGCGTCTGGTCATGCCGATCTTGACCATACCGGGGCCAAAAGCACCCAGATTGGAGATCACATACACGTAGCCTGCGCGCATGTTAGCTTCGCGTTTCTCGACATCGTTGATGCCGTGCTCAATTTCGATGATCTGCTGCTTAAGCTTCTGTGCCTCTTCTTCATTCCCTAGCTCCTCGACGGTCTTGAGAACGTTGAGGTAATGCTGTTTTTCCTTCTCAAGTCGCTCACGTTCCGCCTGCAGTTCGCGTTCGGCTTTCGCCTGCTCACGCAGCTCCGCTTTGCGTTCCTTTTCTAGTTCTTTCTCCAGCTGCTTCGCTTTGAGGTGGTTAACTGCCAGCTGTAACTCGCGCGCCCGAAGCTCAACATATGACGGTTGAATCCGCACACCGCTAACAGTACAAAGGCGCTCAACAATATCGGCAGCTTTAAAGATTTTGGCAAGACATGCATCGTAATTGCTCGCTGTCGCTGATTCAATAATGGCATCTACTTGCGAGTTGAAAGCTATAAGTGCGAGTTTTGCTGAGTCCTTGGCCAGCTTGTTCCGGCCGGCTTTCGTAGTGGGAGCCGCGAAGTCATCTAGCGAATCGACCGCACTGTAATTCCGAACAGCCATCTGTATATCTTTACGTAACCCCTGTAGCGTGGTCGCTAGCTCAACAGAATCTTTTGCGGGGTGCTCATAATCAGTGAACCCAGCCTCGTCCAGTTTTAGCTGCACACGCATTGGATGGAGCTTTTCCTGAAGTGCAGCTTGTTCTTCCTTGAGGCGATCGCATTCGCTCTTGATGGCCTGCAATTCCTCGCGTGCAGCACGCTCTGCATTAGCACGCTCTGAATCAGCGAAAACTCGAGCCGCCTCGATTTCCTCGCGGACCTGCCTGAGCATTGCTTGCGCGCTATCGATATCACCGCCTCCGGCTTGGTCATATGCCTGTCGTAACTCGCCATAAGCAATCTGCAGCCCCGCATATTGCTCCTCCATAGTTGAAACGAGCTGTTCGAGTTCAGTAATACGCTTACCATTACCGAAAAGACCCATAATGAGGCTCCCCTGTCTCAGGCCCCTGAGCGCATGTAACGCATAGACGGGACAAAATGTTTACAAAGTTCTAAGCAACCGTGCCGAAAACTTACAGTCTTAACACTACCCAATCCGAGTGCAGACCCAAAATCTCGACCAACTCACCAACCGCCCCATACCGCCCGTGCTCGCTGGCAGGCTGCAAAAGGGGCAATCGCCAAACATGCTGCGAGGCGATCTGCTCGTACTTTGCGGCGCCCACCCTGGCATGATGTATAGCCAAAGAGAATATGGCGAGTTCGCGGGCCAGAAGGCGCAGCGGTACCTTTCCCTCATCCTCCCCCAGTTGAGCCCGGATTCCTTGTGAATCCGGGCTTTTTGTTGTTCTTCTGGTGGGGGAAAAGGATCCCGCCCACCTGCACGGGGCAGATGGGCGGGAAACGTAAAACAGCCTCGGAAATTAGGCGCGGTGCTTTCGTGCTGTGAAAGTGGCTGCGCCAGCGGTTGCGACTAAGGTCGCCGCGATGAGTACTTCTGATTCAAAACCGGTCTTAGCCAATTCTGAGCGCTTTGGTGAATAAATCGTCGGCTCTGTAGAGGTAGGCGTGGTGGGACTTGGAGCTGAAGGAGTCGGAACCTTGCTTGTTGGGGGCGCGGGCTGAGTCGGTGCTGGAGGCTGAGACGTGGAAGGCACGGGAGTCGGTGTCGCTGCGATCTGGCGGATCATGATGTCGGTATCGCGGCCAACTGCGCGCGCATCAGCTGGATTATTCGGATCTACGGTCCGCGCGGCCTCGTTGAAGCCAAAAACTGATTGACCGGGAACGATCTCATAGCCGTTAGGAAGCTGGGGGAGAGCGGTCGATGCTGCGCGAGAGGGATCCGCTGAGTCATTGGCATAGACTGTCGAAGCCAATACTTGGCCAGAGGGATCGACCAGGCGGAGATGCCCAAGCGCCGAGTATTGGACTTCGCAGACAAAGTGCAAGGCAGGATTGTCGGGATCGAAATTCACGGCAGGTGCAGATGTCTGCAGTGTGTAGCTTCCTTGAACAACGGGACTGGGAGTTGAGGGGAGTGTTGCTGCACCCGCAGTGGGCTGATATTCCTGGCGAGGCTCAAGGATTGTGTCGTTTTCATCCGAGAGATAGCAGGTGGCGGGGCCTGCAACTTCGGCCGCCTGCGCAGGGTGCTGAACAAGGACGGGCGTTGCTGCTACGAAAAGTAGTGCGATCGCTGCACGAGTCAGTTTGATTCGCATCGAAACGCTCCAGCTTTCTACCAAAATGTTTACACGTAGTGCCCAAGGCAACTAACTGGATTCAATTTTATATCGAGCCTGATAAACATCCAAATAAGTGGGGTAGAAGGCTCGGAGAATCGGAAGGAAAATTTCGAGAAATAACACGGGTCGCAGGTTGCGGCCCGTGCCGTGTAAACTGTTCCCGGATCCTCCGCGTGACGGTATCATCCGAACCTCCCCAGGGCAGGAATGCAGCAAGGATAAGGGTGCGCTGCCGGGTACGCGGGGGATTCTTTTTATCCAGGTACTCATGGATAGCGAAATCTGCGCTGTGTAAGTGCGCACATGTGGTTGTGGCGGCCTATCTGAACCATCAAATAAGGCTCTCAATTTTGGCTACTAAGAAGCCAATTTGTTCACCTTGAAAACTCGCCTATGTACGCAGCTCAACACTTATCTTCGATACAAGAATGAATCTCTATATACGGCTTCGCTCTTGAGAAATAGACTTGACCTGATCCATCTCTATTTTCAACAGGAGAACACAGTGCATAACGTCGGTTCGCGCTCCCTGTGGCGTCGCGCCGGTCAGATGCTGTCCATCTTGATCGTCGCAACCCTCGTGGTCTTTGGACTGGGAAATACCCCCAGCCGGGCCGCAACTCCCGTCCTCAACGTCAGCATCACCCCGGAAAAGACTTCATACAACTCGGGCGATACTCAGAAATACACCGTCTCTTGGTCGTGTACTTCGGTGACCGAGGACTGTGTGGACTCGGTCATTAAGGTGCGTATCCCTCACGCTGTTAACCAGAGTGGTGACGCTGTGGATAAGGCAGTGGCGGCAAACCTTGCGGCAACTGCCGCTTCAGGAACACCCGCAGTGAGCGCCAAGCTCACTCAGGGAACGGCTACAACCGACGCCTACGTTACCTACAACATGGGACGCATTCCGGCGGGTAACTCCTATCAGGCCGTGATCACCTTCGAGATGCCGAATAGCTACACGCCCGATCAGTCGACCGTTTCTCCCGAGGTCTCATTCACTTCGGCGGATACGACCGTAACCGACGACACGAAGGTGACGAACCATGCGGAATCTACTCTTGGCCTGACCAAGAAGAAGCCCACCGCCATTGGCCCAAAGGGAAGCAATGTCACCTATGCGCTGACGCCGACGATTTCCTCTGGAACGCTCGGCCCGAACCGAGGCAAGCTCGCCATGACCAATGTGAAGCTTGTCGACAAGCTTCCCTCATGC
>CAKAPY010000139.1 GCA_916719935.1 uncultured Actinomyces sp.
GCCATTGCTACAGATGCCGGGGAAGTGCCCCCCGGAACGACAAGAAGACGAAGGTCACTCACGTTTATCCCTCCTGGGGTCCGCCTACTTTAACGGTACCCCCGACCAGTTGGAATAGGGTAACAGGAAACAATCTGGGCTGTCTGAAGATATGCGGGTCACATAGGCGTGTGCAATCTGTGAATTTCAAGCAAAAATGATGTGAAATCAGTAGGATAGAGGGGATGTCTGAACATAAATCTTCACGGTCACGTAAGCCGCTTGTGATCGGCGTAACGCTTGGATGCGTCCTGATTGCTCTGTGTGCGGCTGGGGTTGCTTATGCCCTGCACTATTCGGCGCGTGCGCTGCCCAATGTTAGTGTGGCAGGCCAGTCGGTATCGGGAATGACTCGGGATGAAATCGCACAGATGGTTGATCAGCGCGCGAAGGCGATGCAGGTCAATGTCGTGGTTGAAGGTCATTCGACGCCCCTGACGCTTTCCGATATGGGAATAACCGTTGATCCGCAGGGGAGCGCGGACCAAGCGCTTGCTGCGAATTCGAACCTTTTTAATCGGTTCAAGGCGATTTTCGTTCACAATGATGTGCCAGCTGCCATCAATGTCGATGATCTGAAGATGAAAGATCTGTCGAACTCGATCGCCTCCTCACTGGGAACTCCGGTGGTTGACGCTACTGTTCGTCCAGCCGAGGATCAAGAGTCCTTTGTTTCAACCAAGTCCCAGGCTGGGCGTGGTGTTCCCTATGACGCCCTGCGCAATTCCTTGGACGAGGCCGCGCGGATGCTCCGTGGGGGAGAGGTGCAGTTGAGTGCAACTAACCTTCTTCCCGTGGTTGACGATGCGAGCGCGCAGACCATCGCCGAGGCCGCGAATAAGCTTGCGCAGATTCCCGTTGAGATCTCCGATGGTGAAGAGACGATCGAGGCCAGCTCGAAGGATCGGGTTGGATGGGTGAAGATTGCTCTGGCCGATGATGGTTCCTTGAAACAGCCCGCGGTTGATGAAGAGCGCGTCCGCGAGTGGGTACGTTCTCAGGGTGAAGAAACAAACCGAGATCCTGTCAATGGTCGCCACAATGTCAACTCTGCTGGCGATATTGTTCAGACTCCGAAGAAGGCTGTTGATGGTCGCAAGGTCAAGGATCTTGATGCACTCGCTGCCTCGGTGATTACTTCGCTCAAGGACAACAAGAAGTTCGAGGGAAACTTCAGCTACGACGTCACTCCGGCTACCTATGAACGCAAGCTCATTGCTGACGGAGCTGAAAACCTGGTTTATCAGGCCGCCCCGGGTGAGAAGTGGCTTGAGATCAATCTTGGAAACAACTCCGTTACCGCTTATGAGGGTGCCACCGTTGTCCACGGTCCGGTCGCGATTGTTCCCGGTTCACCTGGTCATGAGACTGTCACGGGACTCTACAACGTATACCTCAAGTATCAGGCGCAGGACATGGGGTGCACTCCGGATTGGCCTTACTGCGCGAAGGGAGTGCCGTGGGTGACTTACTGGACTGGCTCCTACGCATTCCATGGTGCGCCTTGGCAGGATTCATTCGGCTGGAGTGGACCCGGCGGTTCGCACGGCTGCATCAATATGCCTGTTGAAGAGGCACATTGGGTGTATCAGTGGTCGGAGATTGGTACTCCGGTCATGTCGCACTACTAAATCGCAGGAGTTTTTAGTTTAGAGTCCTGCCTCGGCAAGGAGCGCAGAGACGCTCATGCCGAGCGCCTGTGCAATGCCACTGAGTGTTGTCATGCGTGGATTGGAAGCGCGGGCTTCACCTTTGCGTCCCGAAGCGCGTCCTGATTCCAGTAGTTGAATTTGGTTTTTCGTTACGCCAGAACGGTAGGCCAAGGTTTCTTGTGAGAGTTCGTGTTCCTCACGAAGTCTGCGGAGAGTAAAGCCAAATTCGCGCGCGTTTGAATCGTTCCAAAAAACCACCCACCTATATTGAGAAAAGGGACAAGAAGAGTACACCCTATATAGAAGGCGTATTTTAGTAGGTCTCAAACTGGTCCCTGATCAGCGTTGAGTAGGGCGAATGATACCTTGCTCAAACGACTTCGATCTGAGGGCCAATAGTCCAGTGATGTTCTTCTGCAAATGTGGGACAATATGAAGCGACAAATGTTGTCATCAATTAGGAGGCTCCTGTGCCCATCGCAACCCCTGAGGTTTACAACGAAATGCTCAACCGTGCGCGTGACGGAAAGTTCGCGTACCCGGCAATTAACGTGACCTCTTCTCAGACTCTGAGCGCTGCACTTCGCGGTTTCGCTGATGCCGAATCCGATGGCATCATCCAGGTTTCCGTGGGTGGCGCTGAATACTGGTCAGGTTCCACCGTCAAGGACCGTATCGCCGGCTCGCTGGCAATGGCTGCCTACGCGCGTGAGGTCGCAAAGAACTACGACGTCACCATCGCTCTGCACACCGACCACTGCGCAAAGCAGAACCTGGATTCCTGGACCGAGCAGCTCATGCACATGGAGGCCGAGGAAGTTAAGGCAGGTCGTCTGCCCTGGTTCCAGTCCCACATGTGGGATGGCTCCGCTATCGCCCTCGATGAGAACCTGGAAATCGCCAAGCGCCTGCTCCAGCTCGCAGTTGACTCCCACACCGTCCTCGAGATCGAAGTTGGCGCCGTGGGTGGCGAAGAAGACGGCGTCGTTGGCGAAATCAACGAGAAGCTCTACACCTCGACCGCAGATGCCATCAAGACCGTTGAGGCCCTGGGCCTTGGCGAAAAGGGCCGTTACATCACCGCTCTGACCTTCGGTAACGTGCACGGTGCGTACAAGCCCGGTCACGTCAAGCTGCGTCCTGAGCTCCTGGGCACCATCCAGGAAGAGGTCGCTGCTCACTACGGTCTGGATCACCGCCCCTTCGACCTGGTTATGCACGGCGGCTCCGGCTCGACCGACGAAGAGATCGCGCTGGCAGTTGCCAACGGCGTCATCAAGATGAACGTTGACACCGACACCCAGTACGCCTTCACCCGCCCGGTCGTCGACTGGATGATGACCAACTACGAAGGCGTCCTCAAGATTGACGGCGAGGTCGGCAACAAGAAGAAGTACGATCCTCGCGCTTGGGGTAAGGAAGCTGAAGCCGGTATGGCTGCACGCGTTGTTGAGGCTGCTGAGCGTCTGGGCTCGGTCGGCACCAAGATGCGCTGATCGCTTCTGAAACTGCTTCATGAGCACTGAAAGGTGAGGGCACCCAAATGGGTGCCCTCACCTTTTCTGTGGTGATGTGCCTATCGATCGGAAGGACAGGCTAAACTTGTAGCTAGTCGAAGGACGATTCTCAGGGTCTTCGGAAGGATGACAATGATGACTGATGCGACATGGACCCGCGTTGAGGGAATGATGATTGCCTCCCAGCTTGATCCCGATCAAGTTGCGCACATGCTCCGTGAAAGTTCCGTTTTGGCCCAATTGGAGTGGTTTGAGGCAACTCCTCAGCTTTTGGGCCTCAATATTGCGGTTGAGAACGGGCGGGTCGCAACACTTGCTGAGGGTGCTCAGGATGCGCAAGCAGGAATTACGGTCAGCGAGCTGGCTTCTCAGTTAGCTTCGCACTTCAAAGCAGAAGTGCGTCTGGGTGGAGAACATATCGATGCTCTTCCTCAGGGCGATAGTCCTCTGGCTGATTTTCTTCCTGAAGAGGTCGAAGAGTCAGAATCGGGTGTTCGTGTCGTTGAGATCGGTCGTACCCCCGCGTCCTCGGTCCCGCTGTTGGCCGCACTCGAGGGTGTTGATGTCGCAGATGTCGAGCTGGACAATGGGTATCGCGCACTATTGGCAGAAATTCCCGAAGACAAGTCAGGATGGAACTTCGGCGATCTTCCGCTGGTTTCCTTGGCGATGACCGATGGCGATTTGCATCTGTACTTGGTGACCGATGATCATCTTGAGCATGTGCTGACCCATAACTGGGGAATGACAACGCGTATCGTGACCGGTTCCGCTTCTGCCGAGTCCGTGGATCCTTCCGTGGTCGACTTAGTGGGAGATCGCCCCGCCTTGCGCGAAATCGCGGCACATGTCCCGGGCGCTGATGTCGAGGCATTGCTGGCCGCTCAGGACCTTCACGGAGCTCACGCAATTACTGCCGTTGTGAAGGCGCTTGCGCTACCTCACGGCGTTTCAGAGTTCCTACAGGGCACAATTGAAGCCGGGGATGTTGAAGGTGCGGTTCTCCACAATGCGCGCGGTATCTCGAATGCTATCGGTCGTAGCGTTGACATCATGATGACTGGGAACAAGGAAGAAGATCCCAGCGCTATTCAGAAGGCCTACATGGCGGTTGTTTCTGACCGCCCGTGGATTCTTTCAGCTCTCGCTTCTATCGAAGCAGCGGCCGGTGCGGCGCTACTGGTATCTGCGGTGAAGGCCGCGAAGCCGCGTTCGGGGTGGAAGATCTTCTCGGGTGTTTTCGGCGGCGCTCTTCTGGTGGATGCCTTCGCTGAACTTGCCTTGGCACGCGTGATGCGTGCGAAGTTTGGACGCCGCTAAGGTCATTCGAAACGACACAGGCGCTGGGCTGCACGGTCAGCCCA
>CAKAPY010000140.1 GCA_916719935.1 uncultured Actinomyces sp.
AGCCTTCGGCGTTCGCATTAGCGGCCCTTCTGGTTTTTCAGAATGCGATACCTCTGGATCGCGCAGCACTTTCTTCTACACCGGCGATACTGATTTGTGTGACAGCATCGTTGAAGGCGCTCGCGGGGTAGATCTTCTTCTCAGCGAAGCAGGTTTTACTGAGGAAGACACCGTCGAGGGGATCCACATGGATGGTAGCCGTGCAGGTACCCTTGCCGCGCGTGCCGAAGTTGGCCGTGTCATTCTCACGCATATCCAACCGTGGAATAATCCCGAGGGCACGCGATTCCAAGCGAAACAGGTATACGGCGGGCACGTGGAGCTTGCGACGACCGGTATGTCTGTTGACTTCTAGAGCGCGTAGGTACACCGATTTCGGGAAGGACAAACGCATAGCCAAGATCGCACCACCCGACTCTGCGTTTCCCGATGCGTTGCTTAGTTGCCTGCCAGAACCTCAATAATCCGCGGCGCAAGCGCACGGAAAGCAATCCCGCGGTGGCTGATTGCATTCTTTTCTTCCGCGGTGAGCTGTGCTGCAGTACGATCCATACCCGAGGGAACGAAAATTGGATCGTAACCAAATCCCCGCTCGCCTTGCGGCGCGGTCGTCAGGTGCCCTTCGACGCGTCCGAGTTCAACAAACTCGCGACCATCGGGCAATACCAATGCTGCTGCGGAAACAAATGCAGCGCCTCGTAAGTGAAGCGGAACATCGCTGAGCTGAGCAAGAAGCAACTCAAGGTTCGCTCGGTCGTTTCCGTGAGCTCCACTCCATCGGGCAGAAAAGATCCCGGGCGCGCCACCCATGATGTCCACGCACAGACCGGAATCATCGGCGAGCGCAGCGATTCCGGTCGCTGCGCACAAGGAGCGTGCCTTGATCAAAGAGTTTTCGGCAAAAGTAGCGCCATCTTCAACGGGTTCAGGGACATCAAAGTCACTCATCCGTGCGATTCGGCCGGCTCCTTCGGGGAGGAGAGGAGCGATGATCGCCTCGAGTTCTGCAACCTTGTGTGCATTTCCGGTCGCAAAAACCAGGCGAGGCGCATCTGCGCTGTGTACGGGGCTCACTGCGCGGCCTCGGAAGAAACGGTGACTCCCGGCTGCGCTGCCAAAGCGCGTGCCTGGAGGTCGCGAATCTGGGCATTTCCCGCGGTTGCCAAGTCTAGGAGCTCACCGAGTTCAGTGCGGGAGAAGAGGGCGTGTTCGGCGGTCCCCTGAACCTCAACGAAAGACCCCGAACCAGTTTGGACAACGTTCATATCCGTCTGTGCGCGTACATCTTCAACGTAGGGAAGATCGAGCATAGGGGTGCCATCAATGATGCCGACGGAAATTGCACTTACCGAATCAGAGAGGACCTTCTCAGGAGAAGAAGCGGCGACGATCCCCTTCGAAATACCCCAAGAAATGGCCTCGTAAAGCGCAACATACGCGCCGGAAATGGAAGCAGTGCGGGTGCCGCCATCAGCTCGCAAAACATCGCAGTCAAGGACCAGCGTGTTCTCTCCAAGGGCCTTGATGTCAACGATCGCGCGAAGCGAGCGGCCGATGAGACGCGAAATCTCGTGGGTGCGGCCGCCGATCTTTCCCTTGACGGATTCGCGCTGAGAGCGCTCGGAAGTGGCGCGCGGAAGCATTGAATACTCCGCGGTCACCCAGCCTTCTCCGCTGTCGCGCTTCCAACGGGGGACCCCCTCAGTTAAGGACGCAACGCACAGAACGCGCGTGTTCCCGCATTCAATCAGTGCGGATCCTTCGCCGGTTCCTGCCCAGGAACGAGTAATGGACATGGGGCGAAGCTGAGAGGGGGTGCGCCCATCGGCGCGAAGCTGAGAAGTAGTCATGACTCCAGCCTAACGCTCATTTGCGTTGTGACTGAAGCGAAGGACGGCTACGGTTACATCATGCCCCATTTTGACACGGTTACTGGTCTTCCTTTCGCTAATGAACAGCTCTATTTTCCGCATGAACTGAGCGCATGGGCTCCGCGTATGGCGCACAGGGGCGGATACGAGGCCGCATGTGCTTCCTTAGCGCCCCACGCGCACTCTTTGCGGGTTCTAGCAATGACGACTCAGGGCATGGTTGCGCTTACTTCCGATGAGAGCGCTCCTCGGCGAGCTGCGGATATCGGTCCTGCAGTTGAAGATGCAGAACGTGTGCTCTTTGGTGGGGTTGATTCTTCCGGTGTTGCGCGTTTTATCGCAATCCTTGACTCTGAAGAGGAATGGGGGGCGCTTGTTGAAGGAACTCACGAGCCCGCGGCCACTAGCCTCACACCTGCGGATCCTCAATGGCTCTCTCTTCGCTATGAGGCAGCGCTCCTCGAAGCTGCTGACTGTTCATCATGCGCGCGTGCCCTAGCGCTTCTGCGTTGGCATGAGCGTACGCGTTATTGCTCAACGTGTGGTGGAGAACTTCAACATGAAAACGGGGGAGAGACTCAGCGGTGCATCCAATGTGATCGCCTCGAATATCCCAGGCAAGATCCCGCAGTGATCGTTGCAATCACCGATGCGGAAGATCGTTTGCTGCTTGCGCACAATCGCTCATGGAAACCGCGTTTCATGTCGCTCATTGCCGGTTTTGTTGAGGCAGGAGAAGCACCTGAGCATGCGGTAGTTCGGGAAGCAAAAGAAGAGGCCTCTTTGGACGTTCAAGAGGTCCGCTATGTCGCGACGCAGCCTTGGCCTTTCCCGCGTTCGGTCATGATTGGCTTCACCGGGAAAGTTTCTGGTACGCCGGATCCCTCTCCAGATATGGAAGAGGTAGATGCCATGAAATGGGTGACGCGCGCGGAACTTGTTGATGCGGTCAACAGCGGAAAATTGGAGATCCCGACCCATACCGCAATCGCTCGCATGATGATCGAAACTTGGTTGCATGCAGAAGATGAGGCACTGTGAGCAGCGAAGATACAGAACGCGCTGAACGTCTTCTTGAAGCACTAGATCCCGACCAGCGGTGTGTCGCGCAATTCGTTTCTGGTCCAATGGCGGTGCTCGCAGGGGCTGGGACAGGTAAGACGCGAGCGATTACCTATCGCATTGCCTATGGCGTTGCACGCGGCGTCTACGAACCGACAAATGTCTTGGCAGTGACCTTCACGAAAAGAGCCGCAGTTGAGATGCGTGAGCGCCTGACGGCTCTTGGAGTTCCAGGTGTCCAAGCGCGGACTTTTCACTCGGCTGCCTTGCGCCAGCTCCAGTATTTTTGGCCAAGTGCCATCGGCGGGAGCATGCCACCCCTCATTGAGCACAAAGCATCCTTGATTTCCGCTGCTGCTGCGAGAATCGGTATCCGCGCAGACAAAGCTCTCGTTCGCGATTTAGCTGCAGAAGTTGAGTGGTCGAAGGTTTCCATGCTTGATGCTGATGCCTATGCCGAGGCCGTTCGCGCCAATAGGCGAACACCGCCGGGTGACCTTAGTGTTGACGATGTTCTTGCGCTGATGGACGCCTATCAGGAGGCCAAAGAGGACCGGGGGGTTCTAGATTTTGAAGATGTCTTGGTGCTGACGGCAGGGATCTTGCAGGATTATCCAGCTATTGCTCAACGGATTCATCGCCAATACCGGAGCTTCGTCGTCGATGAATATCAGGATGTCTCTGCCCTCCAACACCATGTTCTCAACCTTTGGCTTGGCGGGCGCCATGATATTTGCGTTGTCGGTGATGTCGCGCAGACTATTTATTCTTTTGCGGGTGCCTCACCGCGCTACCTTCAAGACTTCGCGCAGGAACACAAGGGTGCTCGCGTCGTGCAATTGGTTCGTGACTATCGCTCGACGCCACAGATCGTGAGTGCAGCGAATACCCTGATGAAAGGCGAACATTCCTCTGTTCTTAAAGGCGCCGTAAAATTGGTATCACAGCGTGAAAACGGTGTACCCGTCGACTATCAGAGCTACGCGGACGACAATGACGAGGCCGTGGGAATCGCGCGGCAAATCCGCAAGCTTCACGACAATGGGGTTTCGTATTCCTCGATCGCAATTCTTTATAGAACCAATGGCCAGTCAGAGAACTTTGAAGCCCAGCTGAGCGAGGCCGGCGTTCCTTTCCTCGTCCATTCTGGGATGCGCTTTTTTGAGCGCGAAGAGGTCCGGCGCGCAATGTTTCTTTTAAAGAAGCAAGCGACAACCTTGCGCAATCAAGGAACTGACGAGGCCGAGGTTGTCCACCTGGTTGAAGATCTTCTTGGAATCGCTGGATGGTCCCCGCAGGCACCGCAGGCTCAGGGCGCGGTTCGAGAACGATGGGATAACCTCAATGCCATTGTTGAGATGGCGCGCTCTTCTACCAATGACTCTTTCATCGGGTTCGTCAACAATCTTGTCGAGCGTGAGGTCTCACAAGCGGCCCCAACCACGGAGGGGGTCACCCTCTCGACGCTTCACGCGGCAAAAGGATTGGAGTGGGAGCACGTTTTCCTTGCAGGAGTAAGTGAAGGGCTTATTCCAATCTCTCTTGCCCAGGACGAAGACGCAATTGAGGAAGAAAAACGTCTGCTCTACGTAGGAATGACACGTGCTCGGGAT
>CAKAPY010000141.1 GCA_916719935.1 uncultured Actinomyces sp.
GTCTATGAGCGGGTAGCGCCAGTTATTCATTCAATGGCCGAAGACGCTCCCCTAGTCACGCCCGGTTTCTTCACGAGGATTTTCGGGCGGGCCCACGCATCTATCACTCGTAAGGAACTAAGTATCACGCAGCTGGAATTACTACGGTACTCCTGCGAGCTCGATCGCTACTCATGGCTCGGTATGGACGTACCGAGCGACCTTCAAAAGGACGCAGTGGCGCTATGTGACACTTTCGTCTCTCAAATTTCCTCCATAACGTCAACACTAAACCGAGGCGCAACGAAGGCCGAAGATATTGCAGCAATCATTGATTGCCTCTGCACCTGCGGTGAAATCTTCCTCGATTCAGAGAAATCAAAGCAAGCGCTCAATGTCCTTCACACCATCGAATCCCTCAAACCCGCTTGCCTGCACACTGGTACCAGCGAGGCAGCATTCATGCGCACTCTTAGCCTCGAAGGCGCACAGCTTTACCTTGAAATCGGCGACTACCGCCGAGCTGCTCAGCGGGCTGACCAGGCTCTACGTTTAGAGACACACTGCGACCCCTACACGGCTTTCTTTGCCCGCTTAATCATCTGTACTGCCAGCATCAAAGCCTACGAATCAGCCGAGGCTGTCTCTCAAGCCCTGCGCCTGAGTGAAATCATCACTCGCACCCCGCTGCGTTCCTTGGGCTTGTCTGCCGCGACAATCATCTCGGACGCATTCGAAGGCGTCCACCGCATCGAGGAAGCAATTGAGCTCCTTGAGCAAACCATTTCGCGGGCAGGTGATTCCTCCTTCGCACGGCTTCTGACAGCGCTCATTCGTCTGACCCTGGCAAGCTACTACCTGTCCATCGATCAAGATGAAGAAGCCTACGAAACCGCAATGGAGGCCATTGACCCACTGGTCGCAAGCGGCAACCTGCGCGCTGCCTCGCGCGCGGGATCAGTGGCCAACGATGCCGCAAAGCGACTGCACGATCGCCCCAAGCGACTAGCAGCGGTTGAGCAAGCTCTTGAGATTGCGAAAGCATTCAAGGCTCCTCACGATGTCATTGCTCTGACCCGAATGGCCGCAAAGGCCTATGTTGATACTCCAACGGGAAAGGTGTCGGAAGCCGATAAAGAACGTGCCCTTCAGGCTGTGGATGCCGGGGCCACGTGGCTTGATTCCATCACAGAGGAAATAGATCCTCAGGAGATGGCCTTCCTCCGCGCTGGAATTACTTACATTAAGGGATGGGTGTACATGACATCCCATGATCACTATCCGGCAATTCCCCTTCTTCAAGAAGCCTTTACTCTCCAAAAAGAGATCAAGGATGCCGAGAACTATGTCTTCCCCCTGGCTGCCCTCTCACAGTGCTATTCCGAGCTTGGGGATACCGATGCGCTTCACAATCTGCTGATCGAAGTGAAGGAGACCATGAAGACCACTCCCCTTCACTCTGGAAAGCTGCGCACTCTTGCCCGCGAGATCGAGAAGGAACTCGGCGGCCAAGGCGAGGCATAAGCAGACGGCCTTAACGAGTCAAGAAACACTGACAATCCGCAGCTTCGTTCTTTGCCTCACTCTCGCTGAGTACTAGGACTTTAGTCGTTGTACGCTGGTTTTGTTCGGAGCAGATCGTGTTTATTCGGGCTGAACGCCCACACTTCACGGAATGCTCACACAAAGACCAAGGAGCGACTATGAACGTTGCAGAGCAGCTTGTCTCCCAACTGATCGACGCTGGTGTCCACCGCGTCTATGGCATTGTTGGAGACTCACTCAACCCCGTTGTCGACGCAATCCGCAAGTCTGGCGGCAGCAAGAAGGGCGGAATCGATTGGGTTCATGTCCGCCATGAAGAGGCCGCTGCTTTTGCTGCAGCCGCTGAAGCACAACTAACCGGAAAGCTTGCAGTATGCGCAGGCTCGTGCGGACCGGGTAACCTTCACTTAATCAACGGGCTGTACGATGCACAGCGCTCCGCTGCACCCGTTCTGGCAATCGCCTCGCACATCCCCAGCGTCCAAATCGGTCAGATGTACTTCCAAGAGACGCACCCCGATCGCTTGTTTAATGAGTGCTCGGTTTACAACGAGATGATTTCCAGCGCCGAGCAGGCCCCGCGCGTCGTTAACGCTGCAATCCGTCATGCTGTTGAGCTCTCTGGCGTTTCAGTGATCACCCTTCCCGGTGATGTCTCCGACCTGAAGGCGACTTCTCCTTCACCAAAGTACGTGCCTTCCCGACGCCCCGTGCTGAGCCCGAATGAGGAAGATGTCCGCCAACTCGCAGACGTTCTTAACCGCGCAAAGAAGGTTGCATTCTTTGCTGGTGCCGGTGTGGAGGGTGCTCATGACGAAGTCATTGAGCTCGCCGACGTTTTGAAGGCCCCCATTGGCCACACCCTGCGCGGCAAGGACTTCATCCAGTACGACAACCCCTTTGATGTGGGCATGACCGGCCTGCTGGGTTACGGCGCAGCGGCTGAGGGCATGAATGATGCAGATGTCCTCATCATGCTGGGCACCGACTTCCCCTACGATCAATTCCTGCCTGACACCTTCACCGTCCAGGTCGAAAACCATCCGGAAAAACTGGGACGCCGTACCGATGTTTCACTCCCGATCCACAGCGACGTTAAGCCCTTGATCGCTGCGCTCTTACCGCTGCTCGATCGCGATCGTTCGGATGCTTTCCTTAAGGCCAAGATCAAGAAGCACTCGAAGATCATGCACTCCCCCATTGGCGCTTACACGCGCAATGCGGAGCACATGAAACCGATTCACCCCGAGTATGCTGCCCACATCCTCAATGAGGTTGCATCAAAGGATGCAATCTTTACGGCTGACACGGGCATGTGCAACGTGTGGACCGCACGCTACATCGACCCGCTTGGCACCCGTCGCCTCATCGGCTCTTTCCTACACGGCTCGATGGCCAATGCGCTTCCTCACGCAATTGGCGCACAGGTTGCCTTCCCGAACCGTCAGGTCATTTCCGTCTCTGGCGATGGCGGCCTTTCAATGCTCCTTGGCGAGCTGGTAACCGCGCGCATGTACGACCTGCCCGTCAAGGTTGTTGTCTTCAACAACTCGACACTGGGCATGGTGAAACTCGAGATGCTGGTAAACGGCCTGCCCGATTATGGCACCGATGTCCACGACGTGAACTACGCGGAAGTCGCAAGCGCAATCGGTTTCCACGGCGAGCGCGTCACCGAGCCCAGTCGCTTGCGCGGAGCGCTCCAAGAGGCCTTCGCATACAACGGCCCCGCATTGATCGAGGTCATGACCGATCCGAATGCACTCTCACTTCCGCCTGAGATCCGTTCGGGACAGGTCATTGGTTTCGCGACCGCGATGAGCAAGATTGTCCTCAACCGCGGCGCTGGTGAAGCTGTCGCAATGGCAACTTCCAATATGCGTAACATTCCGCGCCTGTAAGTCTGAGGGAGCGCTTTCTTCGTTTCCTCATAGCGCTTCTTCTCCTTGACGAGGCCGTGGCCGGGTCGTGTGCACTTCTTTGCACACCCCTGCTGCGGCCTCGTCGATTAGGACAAAGATCCCAAAATGCTTTCGATACCCTTGTCAACAACTTCAACCAATAAACACACTTTCCCGCAGCTTAAAAACTATCGTTTTCATTCTTCCTAAAATCGTAATTTTCTTGCATAACCATGCGATTGTGACAAATTGAGTGAGATTCGTAAATAAATTTGGTTTTTTCCTTTTTTATGACAAGTGCGTCCTAAACTGAAAGTGTTACCGTGTCAGCATCGACTAAGGAATCACCATGTCGCACTCATTTATTGCAGTCGCGAATATCGTGAACGGCGTTGATCTGGATACCTTCCCTGCATGGCTTCGAATTACCCACTTCATCAACTTCATCATGATGGGGTTCCTCATTCGATCCGGCTGGGAAGTTCTAGCATCTCACCCGCGACTGTACTGGAATAACCACTGCACCCCCGGTTCTGAGTGGATCAAATTCACCAAGGATAAGGTTTCGACTGTCCCCGGCGAGTTCACAGCTCGCGATGATCAGCGCAGTCTTCACCCGCTGATCTCTCTGCCCGGACGAGGCGAAATTGGACTCGGACGCGCATGGCACGCTCTAGTTACCTCAATCTGGTTGCTCAACGGTTTTATCTACGTTGCTCTACTTTTTGGAACCGGCCAGTGGCGCCGCATCGTCCCTACGTCATGGTCGATTTTCCCTGAGGCATGGGAAAGCGCCAAGATCTACATGGGCTTGCAGATCCCTTCAATCGAGCACTTCCAGCCTTATGACGCACTGCAGAAGCTCATGTACTTCACAGTCGTCTTCATCGTTGCGCCTTTGATGATCGCAACCGGACCGATCATGTCTCCGACCTTCGCAGGGCGCTTCCCGCGTTACGTCAAGCTCTTCCATAACCGTCAGACGGCGCGTTCTATCCACTTCCTTGGAATGGCTTTCTACTGCGTATTTGTAGTGATTCACGTTGCCCTGGTTTTCGTGGTTCACCCGCAGTACAACATCGCACACATGATGTTGGGC
>CAKAPY010000142.1 GCA_916719935.1 uncultured Actinomyces sp.
CGTCGGTAAGGTCACCCCGAAGGGTGAGACCGAGCTGACCTCCGAAGAGCGCCTGCTGCGTGCAATCTTCGGTGAGAAGGCCCGCGAGGTTCGCGATACCTCGCTGCGTGTTCCCCACGGTGAAGAAGGCATCGTCATTGGCGTTCGTGAATTCAACGACGACGAAGACGATCTCAACCCCGGCGTGCGCCAGACCGTTCGCGTCTATGTCGCACAGCGCCGCAAGATCACCATTGGTGACAAGATGGCAGGCCGTCACGGTAACAAGGGTGTCGTTTCCAAGATCCTCCCGGTCGAAGACATGCCCTTCCTCGAGGACGGAACCCCGGTTGATATCATCCTCAACCCGCTGGGTGTCCCCGGCCGTATGAACGTCGGTCAGGTCCTTGAGTTCCACCTCGGTTGGCTTGCCCACCAGGGTTGGGACGTCTCGGCAGCTGTCAAGGCTGGCGAAGAGTGGACCAAGCACCTGCCCAAGGACGGCATTACCGTTGCCCCCGAGACCCCCGTCGCGACCCCGGTCTTCGACGGCCTCGAGGCCGAAGAGCTCGCAGGTCTGCTGCGCAACGTCAACCCCAACCGCGATGGTGACGTTCTCACCAACGCCGAGGGCAAGGCGCGTCTCTTCGACGGTCGTTCCGGCGAACCCTTCCCGTACCCGATCGCAGTGGGCTACGCCTACATGCTCAAGCTGCACCACCTGGTTGACGACAAGATTCACGCTCGCTCGACCGGTCCGTACTCGATGATTACGCAGCAGCCCCTGGGTGGTAAGGCTCAGTTCGGTGGTCAGCGCTTCGGCGAAATGGAAGTGTGGGCCCTGGAGGCGTACGGCGCTGCCTACGCACTGCAGGAACTGCTCACCATCAAGTCCGATGACACCACCGGACGTGTCAAGGTTTACGAGGCAATTGTTAAGGGCGAGGACATCCCCGAACCCGGCATCCCCGAATCCTTCCGTGTTCTGATCCAGGAAATGCGTTCGCTGTGCCTGAACGTCGAAGCTCTCGACGCAGCCGGCAACGTGATTGACCTGCGTGAAGAAGATGACGACTTCAATGCGCGTGAGGAACTGGGCATCACTCTTGATGCGCGTCCGAACGCCGCGGCGACCATCGATGCGATCTGATAAGGAGCAATGACTTTGCTGGACGCCAAGACGTTCGACAGTTTGAAGATCACCCTGGCCACGGGCGACGATATCGCCTCGTGGAGCCACGGTGAAGTGAAGAAGCCGGAGACCATCAACTACCGTACGCTCAAGCCCGAGCGTGACGGTCTGTTCGGTGAGCAGATCTTCGGCCCCACCCGCGACTGGGAATGCGCGTGTGGTAAGTACAAGCGCGTGCGCTACAAGGGCATCATCTGCGAAAAGTGTGGTGTTGAGGTCACGCGCTCCAAGGTGCGTCGTGAGCGTATGGGTCACATTGACCTTGCTGCCCCCGTCACCCACATCTGGTACTTCAAGGGTGTTCCCTCGCGACTGGGCTACGTGCTGGATCTGGCTCCGAAGGACCTGGAGAAGGTCATCTACTTCGCTGCCTACATGATCACCGAGGTTGACGAAAAGGGCCGTGACGAGGATCTGATGGATCTGCGTTCTGAGCTCGAGGTCGAAAAGACCCACCTCGAAAACCAGCGCGATGCTGCGATCAACGAATTCGCAGAGCGCCTGGAAGCAGAGATTGCTGAACTTGAAGCAAACGATGCATCCGCAACCGAGATCGAGCGCCGCCGCAAGGCCGGCGAACGCGATATGGCCAAGATCCGTCGTCGTTACGAGGGCGATATCGAAGGCCTGGAGACGGTGTGGGAGCGCTTTAAGTCCCTCAAGGTCGGTGACCTCGAAGGTGACGAGCGCCTCTACCGTGCGATGGTTGCCCGCTATGGCACCTACTTCAAGGGTGACATGGGCGCATCCGCCATCCAGAAGCGTCTGCAGACCTTCGATCTGGAAAGCGAAGTTGAACAGCTTCGTACAATCATCCAGAACGAAAACGGCCCGCGTAAGACACGCGCCATCAAGCGTCTGAAGGTTATCAACGCATTCGTAGCTACCGGCAACAAGCCCGAGTCCATGGTTCTGACGAAGATTCCGGTCATTCCGCCGGATTTGCGCCCCATGGTTCAGCTTGATGGTGGCCGTTTCGCGACCTCTGACCTGAATGATCTGTACCGTCGCGTGATCAACCGCAACACCCGACTCAAGCGCCTGCTCGAGCTGGGCGCGCCTGAGATCATCGTCAACAACGAGAAGCGCATGCTTCAGGAATCTGTTGACGCGCTCTTCGATAACGGACGTCGTGGCCGCCCCGTTGCAGGCCCCGGTAACCGTCCGTTGAAGTCGATCTCTGACATGCTCAAGGGTAAGCAGGGTCGTTTCCGTCAGAACCTTCTGGGTAAGCGCGTCGACTACTCGGGTCGTTCCGTTATCGTCGTCGGCCCGCAGCTGAAGCTTCACCAGTGTGGTCTGCCCAAGCAGATGGCTCTGGAACTCTTCAAGCCCTTCGTCATGAAGCGCCTGGTTGAGAAGAACTTCGCCCAGAATGTGAAGGCTGCAAAGCGCAAGGTTGAACGCCAGCGCCCCGAGGTGTGGGACGTCCTCGACGACGTCATCCGCGAGCACCCCGTGCTGCTGAACCGTGCACCTACGCTGCACCGCCTGGGTATTCAGGCCTTCGAGCCCCAGCTCATTGAAGGTAAGGCTATCCAGCTGCACCCGCTGGCTTGTGGCGCCTTCAACGCAGACTTCGACGGTGACCAGATGGCAGTTCACCTGCCCCTTGGCGCAGAGGCACAGGCCGAGGCCCGTATCCTCATGCTGTCGACCAACAACATTCTGAAGCCCTCTGATGGACGCCCTGTTGCCATGCCTTCGCAGGACATGATCATCGGCCTGTTCCACCTGACTTCGGATCCCGATCCGTCGCTTCCGGTCGCTCGTGATGAGAACGGCGAGGAAATCATCCCCGTCTACTCAACGGTTGCTGAAGCACGCATGGCCTTCGACAACGGCGATCTTCACCTGAACCAACGCGCACGTATCCGCTTTGCGGGTATTGTTCCGCCGCTGGATTGGGAAGCACCCGAGGGCTGGAGCGAAGGCGACGACATCATTCTGGAAACCTCGCTGGGTCGTGCGATCTTCAACGAGCAGCTCCCTGTCGACTACCCCTTCGTTAACGAAGTTGTCGGCAAGAAGCAGCTGGGCCAGATCGTCAACACCCTGACCGAGCGTTACCCGAATGTTCTGGTTGCTGACTGCCTGGATGCACTCAAGTCCGCTGGTTTCCACTGGTCGACTTGGTCGGGCATCACCATTGCCTTCTCGGACATTCAGGCATCGCCGAACAAGCGTGCAATCCTTGCCCGTTACGAGGCCAAGGCCGCTGAGATCCAGGATCAGTTCGAGACCGGTATCATCCTCGAGGAAACCCGCTACGAAGAGCTGGTTGACCTGTGGCTGAAGTGCACCGAAGAGGTCGCAGAAGATATGCGCGATCACTTCTCCGCACGTAACACCGTGTACCGAATGGTTTCATCCGGTGCTCGTGGTAACTGGTCGCAGGTTCAGCAGCTGGCTGGTATGCGTGGTCTGGTGTCTGACCCGAAGCAGAAGCTGATCGAGCAGCCCATTAAGGCGAACTACCGCGAGGGCCTGACGGTTCTCGAGTACTTCATCGCTACCCACGGCGCTCGTAAGGGTCTTGCTGATACCGCACTTCGTACCGCTGAGTCTGGTTACCTGACCCGTCGCCTCGTCGACGTCTCGCAGGACGTGATCGTTCGCGAGGCCGACTGTGGCACCCGTCAGGGCGTGCGCATCAAGATCGCGCAGAAGAACTCTGCGGGTGAATGGGAAGCAGTGGACACCATTGAAACCACTGCCTACGCACGTACTCTGGCCCGCGATGCGGTTGCGGAAGATGGCACTGTCGTCGCCCACGCTGGCGATGACCTCGGTGATGCACGGCTTGCTGAGCTGGTTGCAGCCGGAGTCGAGGAAGTTGTCTGCCGTTCCGTCCTGACCTGTGAGTCTCAGGTTGGTACCTGTGCGACCTGCTACGGTCGTTCACTGGCCACCGGCAAGCAGGTGGATATCGGCGAGGCCGTTGGTATTATCGCCGCCCAGTCGATTGGCGAGCCCGGCACGCAGCTGACGATGCGTACCTTCCACACCGGTGGTGCGGCCTCGGCAGCCGACATTACCCAGGGTCTGCCTCGTGTTCAGGAGCTCTTCGAAGCGCGTAGCCCGAAGGTCGAAGCCAAGATGAACGAGGCCGCTGGCCGCGTTCACATTGACGATGAAGATCCCTCGGTACGCCGCATCGTTATCATCCGTGATGACGGTAAGGAAGATTCGGTCGTCGAGGTTTCTCGTCGCCAGAAGCTTCTGGTTGAAGAGGGCCAGCACATCGATGCCGGTACCGCACTGACCGAAGGCCAGCTGGATCCCAAGGAAGTTCTGCGCATCATGGGCCGCAACGTGGC
>CAKAPY010000143.1 GCA_916719935.1 uncultured Actinomyces sp.
GCGTCCACCAAGGACACCTCCATCACTCGGAAGGAGCCTTCACCATCGGGAACCAGGTCCACACGGTTGTAGAGAAGCAGCTCATCGCGTCCCAAACGCGAACGCATGTACTCATGCAGAACCTGACGAATCTGCTCACCCCACTGCCATGTGGCGGTGTCTGCGGGACGAGCGGTCACCACGGCCTCGTGCATGGATGGGTCTGTGACCGAAGAGGGGTGCAAAACCGCGCGCTTCTCAACTGCGTGGGAAAGCAGACCATTGAAGAAGACCAGGGAAACCTCGCCGTGGACGTCAATATCTTCTAGGTAGCGCTGAAGCATCACAGAACGGCCTTCATCAAGCAGTTCCATGGTTTGAGCCAAAGCCGCTTGACGCTGCGAGGTATCGATAGCGGTGTAACGACCGATATCGCGCACACCCGAAGAAACCGCAGGCTTCACAACGAAGTCGCCCAGAGCCGGGAAGCGCGAGTGAACTTGATGCTTCGAAAAACCGTGCGAGGGCTCGAGCCAGGTCGTAGGAATAACAGGAAGGCCCAGGGCCTCCAAATCCTTCATGTAGTGCTTGTCAGTGTTCCACTCCATGACATCCGCGTGGTTGAGCAGACGCGGCACTGAATTTGCCCAGTTAATAAATTCCTGGCGCTGCGTTGCGTAATCCGAAACGGATCGGATCACACAGATCCCCGCTGCGTCCCAATCAACCGTGGGATCATTCCAAACAGCAATCTGGGGGTCCATTCCGCGCTCTGCAAGAGCGTCGGGAAGTCCACTTTCATCGGAGAAAAGTTCGGGCATATTCTCCGAGGTGACAAGGGTAACCTTGGGTTTTTTCGTCATAAAAATATCTTACCTTAGTCCCAAGGGACGGCTCATGGCTTCCTCTAACAGGGAGGTCACCAATTCGGTGTAGCTCAATCCAGCTTCGCCCCACACACGCGGATACAGCGACAAACGAGTAAAGCCGGGCATGGTGTTCACTTCATTCACGATAATCTCGTGGGTTGCATCGTTATAGAAGAAATCGACACGAGCCAGGCCCTCACACTCCAAGGCCTCGAAAGCCTTGAGCGCCGTTTCTTGAATACGGGCCGCATCTTCTTGCGGAACATCCGCCGGGCACATCAAGGAAATGGCATCGGTATCGACGTACTTCAGGGCGTAGTCGTAGAACTCGCCTTCAGGAACGCCGATTTCACCCAGAGGCGCAGCCATCGAATCACCGCCCGCAGGAACGCGTACACCGCACTCGACCTCACGACCATAGGCCATCGCCTCGACGATGATTCGCGGATCGTTTGCGGCTGCTTCCTTGATGGCAAGGTCCAGCTGATCAGGTGAATCCACGCGCGAAATCCCAACCGACGAACCGCCTCGAGTGGGCTTGACGAAGACCGGGAAGCCCAAAGCTTCAATCCGCGAGCGCACCTCCTGGGGATCACGGGACCACTCCTTCTCGGTCACCAGTTCCCAGCGGCCAACTGCAATCCCCGCCTCGGCAAGGACAGTCTTCGTTAAGTGCTTATCCATTGAAACCGCGCTGGACGTCACACCACAGCCGACGTAACGGACATTTGCCATCTCGAAGAGACCCTGGATCGTTCCGTCTTCGCCGTAAGGACCGTGCAGAAGCGGAAGCACAACATCGATAACACCCAGATCTTCAACACTGACAATCCGAGCATCATCATCTTCGGGAGTGCGGTCGTAGGTAGTTTCAACCAAACGAGCAAGGCCAGGAAGCAGGCTCACGCGACTGAGTCCCGGCTCAATAGTCGTATTCGAGGCCGTGCGCAGGTCGACAAGCTCAGGCTTGCTATCGACGTGCACCCATTGGCCGTCTCGGGTGATTCCGACCGCAAGCACATCGAAGCGTTCGCGATCAATCGCATGAAGAACACCGGCAGCGGTCGCACAGGACACCAGGTGCTCACTGGAGCGTCCGCCGAAAACGACAAGGACGCGAGGACGTTTGACTTCACTCATGGCCTTAACCCTACCGCGTGGCCAGCCCATACCGTCACTCTTCTCATGCCCGCGTCATTCGATGTTGAACACACTCAGGGTTTCAATCCGGTATCGACTTTGCCAAAGGTCAAGGTTCCACTCCCCGACGCAGTCCGCCCCCATTAGGATGAGGGAAGTCAAACTCGTAGATCGCTCAAGGAGGAGATCGTGAAGGCGCACCATTTTTCATCTCTATGCGCACTAGTCCTTCTAGCCACGCTCAGCGGATGCTCCCCGACTCCCGCGCCCTCGACAAACAGCTCAGCTACGGCCTCGGCAAGCGAAAGCGCGTCTTCCTCCCCCACTCACGAGGCCACCCCCTCTTCCACCCCTACTCTTGAGAATCGGGAAGAAATTCCCTCGCGGAAGGCATCCCTCACGCAGGGCAAAGAGGACGCTAATCACGCACCGGTCTTTCACGACCTGCGCGTCGGTGAACACGATACTTTCTACAGGGTCGTCGTTGAGTTCACGGGGAGTGACGATGTGGGATGGCAAGGCGGGTGGACGACTTCCCCAGCAACCCAGGGCAAAGGCGATCCAATTGATCTAGGGACGCCAATTTACCTTGAGTTGTCGTTGGAAGGCGGAGCCATGCCCGTCAGCGAAGAACTCCAAAAAGACTATTACAAGGGCGAAAGAACCAAGGACATCGGGCCGATTCGCGTACGCGAAGATGGAAGCTTTGAGGCGAATACGCATATCGTGATCGGAATGGATCACAAGCGCGAGGTGACTTTGAGCGCGCTCAGCAACCCCTCGCGCGTGGTGATTGATATTGCGAAGTAAAAAGTAAGGGGTTTAGATCTCCACCCGCTTCTTCAGTTTGCGATCCCACACGCCCTGCGGGGCATCTTCGCCGCGAAGAGCGGCAACCTGATCGATCATCGTGCGCTGAATACGTACGGTTGCTTCATCAACAGCGTGATGATCAGCAGAACCGGTGTCATGGCGAAGGTCATCCAGGTCGATTGGCTGGCCAATGCGGACGCTCACTTTGCGTTGGGGACGAAAATCGATCAGCGCCGATCCCGAACGCATAATTTTTTGCTCTCCCCAGTGGATGAAGGGAATAACATCAACCCCCGTGTCCAGAGCAAGACGCGCAGCACCGGTCTTAATGCGCATCGGCCACTCATCAGGGTCAGTGGTCAAGGTGCCTTCGGGGTAAATTGCCACGCATTCGCCATCGCGAAGTGCCTTCGCTGCCGAGGCCAAAATCGCCCCCGGTTCCTTCGACTTTCGATCGACCGGAAGCAGTTGCATCCGACGCATGGCCCCACCCAAGAGCGGAACCTTGAATAGCTCTGACTTGGCCATAATGCGCACGGGAACGTCCGCTTTCATCATGACCCACAGCAAGCAGACCGCATCAATGTTTGACAGGTGATTACATACCAGCAGGTATCCGCGGTCCTTGGGAAGATGTTCAAGACCTTGGACATCAATCTTCATCCACGGGACCATAAAGCTGCGGAAAACGCCCCGCGCGAAACGGTAGAAACCTGTGAGTCGGTGAGTCATGTGTGTAGTTTATCCAAGCAAGGTGCCGGGGCCAAAGATCAACAAGACAGCTGGAAGAAGCAACAAGTTCGCGCTAACTCCCACGGCTTTAAACAAAGACGCGGAAAACTTCAGGGTTGACCGAGATTTCAAGTGGGCCTTCTCCCACTTGATCGCCATCTCCCATTGCAACTAAACCCGCACTATCCCAGATCTTGACGCTGGTGACCTGTTCGACGTGAAGGATCGGATCATCAACTTTTCGCATTGCAAGGACCCGCGCAAGAACACGGATCGCGTGGCGCTTCGGTACCGGGTCCACGGTAAGAAGCTCCAGACGGCCGTCACTGGGATTGGAAGTGGGAACTATATTGATCCCACCTCCAAACCATCCGGAATTAGAGACTGAAACAAGCCACCCTCGGATTCGCCTTCGCGTCCCATCTACCTCTATTTCCATGGTTTTGGGATGGAACTGCTGAAGGGCACGCAAGGCGCCCCAAGCGTAAGCGAAAGTACCTGAGGCAATAGATGTGTCATTTGCGATCTGGTTCGCCACGGCATCCAAGCCGAAAGAAACAATTCCCAGCACCTGAGCCGGTTTTTCTTCGAGTTCCTTGCCTTCGAGGTCCTTGCCAGGCGAGGGTGGCCGCTGCCCGGCGGCATTTTGCCCGTCATTTACCCTTTTGAGCGCGCGTACCTGCATAGCGTCGACGACTCTGATCCGAGGATGCTCCCCCGCGTCCTCAGCACAGATTTCCGAGGCCGTTGGCAGGCTCCGCACATGCGCGACTGCATCCGTCCCAATTCCAAGGCAACGGCACAGATCATTTCCTCTTCCTCCGGGAAGAGCAATCACCACTCCCCCGCGCGCCCCAACCTGAGTAGCAATGCGAGCGATGTAGCCATCGCCACCTAATACTGCAACCCAGTGATTGGTACATGCTGCCGCCAAAGCTGCAGGA
>CAKAPY010000144.1 GCA_916719935.1 uncultured Actinomyces sp.
TAAAACCGCATATGGCCTCGGGAGATATCTCCGAAGAAGAACGCGCCAAACTTCTAAAGGTCATGGGATCCGCGTTGGTCGATACCGCTCTTGCACAGGCAATCCACGAAGTTGACGGTCGTACGTTGCTCTCCGCGGGAGTTTCACGCACGCTTTCGCGAATCGCACATGCAGTACCCGGCGATGAAACGGGTGAAGGGGCATATACCGCCCGGGCCGCTGACCGAGTTCTCTCCGATATCTTGCAAGATGCCAGCGCGCGCAATGATGCTACTCGTGATGGTCTGTGTCCGAACTGTGATGATGAATCACTGCCAGAGGTACCCAAGACCAGTAATGCTGAGGACTTTGATGACGATGAAGGTCACGGCACCGTTGACATGAGCGAAGAAGAGGTCGAGAAGTCCTTCACGCGTGAGCAGATCCGCGAGCTGGCACTTGAAGCGATTCATGCCCAGCGAGCCGCACTTTTGCAGGCACGTGACGAAGGCATTTTCTCTTCAGCGGCACTAGAAGGAGCTCTCGCTCGACTTGATAACGAGGAGATTCTTCTGGTTTCGGGTCAATCGAATTCCCACTGATCTAGGGTTTTAGCCGTCAACCAGGGGAATCCCCGATATCGCCCCACCAACGATTTTGTTAGCCTTAAAAAGGTCAGCAATTAACGGTCGAAGGATTCCCAGTGCTTGAACTGCGCAACATCGTCAAGATCTACGAAACTGCAAACCTGCGCCAGGTCGCACTCAATGACGTTTCGGTTGCCTTCCGGGATAGCGAATTTGTCGCGGTACTGGGCCAGTCGGGTTCGGGTAAAACGACAATGCTCAACGTCGTTGGTGGCCTTGACCGCTTCCAAATCGGTGACCTGGTTATCGATGGAATCTCAACGAAGGACTACAAAGCACGCGATTGGGATGCTTACCGCAACAACCGCATCGGATTTGTTTTCCAGTCCTACAACCTGATCCCGCACCAGAGCATCTTGTCCAATGTTGAGTTAGCGCTGACCCTCTCTGGCGTCTCCCGAGGCGAACGCCGCAAGCGTGCGATGGAAGCCCTGGAACGCGTCGGATTGGCCGAGCACGTGGGGAAGAAGCCCTCGCAGCTTTCTGGCGGTCAGATGCAGCGCGTCGCCATCGCGCGCGCCCTGATCAACGATCCTGAAATTCTCTTGGCTGACGAACCGACCGGTGCTCTGGATTCAAAGACCAGCGTCCAGGTCATGGACCTCCTGCGAGACGTTGCTCAGGACCGATTGGTCATCATGGTGACCCACAACCCGGAGCTTGCGCACCAATACGCAACGCGTATTGTCGAGCTTGCGGATGGTGAGGTTGTTGCCGATTCTCATCCCTTCGTCCCCGGCACCGAAGAAGTTCGCGAGGCCAAGCCGGTACGTCGCACCTCGATGGGCTTCCTGACTGCGCTTTCCCTCTCCTTCAATAACTTGATGACGAAGAAGGGCCGTACCCTGATGACCTCTTTCGCGGGGTCTATCGGAATCATCGGTATTGCCGCCATTTTGGCTCTGGCCAACGGTACGAATGCCTACATCGCCCAGACAGAAGAAGAAACCCTGGGCGCATACCCGCTGACCATTCAAAAGAGCGGGATGGACATGTCCAGTGCCCTGTCTGCGCAAGTCGAAGCCGCTAGCAGTGAGAAGCCAAGCGACGGAAAAGTCGGCGTCTCCAAACTGAGGACCCTTGCAGACAATATTCGCGACGCGAAGACGAATGACTTGGCTTCCTTGAAGACTTTCCTCGATGGAAACGGTGGGAATGTGAATTCTTTCGTTAACGCCATCGAATACGACTACGATGTGACGCCACAGATCTTCCAGGCAGACACCTCGAAGGACAATATTCAGGTTAGCCCCGATCAGGCGATGAATCGGATGGAAACGGGCATGCGTGGAAGCCCCATGTCCTCGATGCTGGCTACCAATGCCTTCTATCAAATGCCGCAGCAATCCTCTTTATATACCTCCGCCTACGATGTTCTTGCCGGCCACTGGCCAACTTCTGCTTCTGAAGTTGTCCTTGTTATTGATGAAGACGGCAATATGTCGAACCTGATGGAATATGTCCTCGGTCTGAAAGACCACAAGGAATTCGACGAACTGATGCGCCAGTACTACTCGGGCACCATTGGCGAAAAGAACTCAGCCACCCCGAGTCCTTCGCCTTCTGCAAGCGACGCCCCCGCGGCCTCGTACGATTACGACAAGATCTTGGGGATCAAGTACAAGCGAATCAACGCGTCCGCAAAGTACACCTGGGACGAAAACTACAAGGTCTGGTCGGATCACTCTTCCGATAAAGAATTCATGAAGAAACTGATCGACCAGGGCCAAGAGCTGCGCATTAGCGCAATCGTGAAGCCGAGTTCCTCGCGTGGGGGAGCGCTGCGTCAGGGCCTCGCCTACACCCCTGAGTTGACCCGCCAGATTATTCGCGAGGCCGAGGATAGTCAGATCGTCAAGGACCAGCGGGCGAACCCGAAGACCGACGTGTTCACGGGTAAGACCTTCCAAGAGCTTGCAGATTCCTCGAAGGATCGTTCCAGTGGTTTTGACATGTCCAGCTTGTTTACGGTCGATCAAAACAAGCTGTCCGCAGCGTTTTCTATTGATCCTTCCGCCATGCAGATGGATCTGTCCTCTCTAGATTTCAGCGGAATGGATCTGTCCAGCCTTGACTTCTCGAACCTTGATTTGTCGGGCATGGACCTGTCGAATATTGATCTTTCGAAGCTCGTTCCTGCCGATGGTTCGGCCGTGCAGATCGATCCCTCCAAGCTCAACCTGGGCGAACTCAGCAAGAGCGTTCCGCAACTGCAAAACGTTGACTTCCCTGCGATTATCCGCAAGACGCTGGCAGATGGAGCTGTGAAGGACACTGCAGGAACATACCTGAGCTCGCAGGCAAGTCAGATCCTTCAGGGCTTCCAGGACTACGCGCAAAACCAGATTGCTGCGGGTGGGTCCACGGACTTTTCCACGCTGGTTTCTGAGTACTTCTCGCAGCCATCGGTCATCCAGCAGATCAACACTGCCGTCTCTTCTGACCAGGTTGTTGATCGCCAGAAACTGATGACAAACCTGCAGGCAGCACTTGGGAATGACCCGGCGCTTGAGTCGGTCGCCTCTCAGGTATCGACAGAACTTGCAAACCAGATCTCGGCGCAGATCGCCGCTCAGCTTGGTGGCAATCTCATGCGCGGGGTCTCCGCGGCGATTGGCCAGGTTCTTCAAGAGACCATGGCGAATGCCATGACTCAGATGATGACTCAGCTATCTAACACGATTGGCCAGCAGATCAGCGCAACAATGAGCCAATTTGCTACGAATATGAGCAGTGCCTTCCACTTCGATCCAGAGGCTATGGCGTCGGCCTTCTCGTCGAATCTTGATGAGAAGTCCCTTGCCGCGTTGATGGCAACGATGTTCTCAACGAACGTCCCCACGCTTGAGACCAACCTGCGCGATCTGGGGTGGGCCGACCTGAAATCACCCAGCAGCATCTCGATCTACCCGAAGTCCTTCAAGGACAAGGATTCCGTCAAGGCTGTCCTTGATAAGTACAACGCAGACAAGGAAAGTGCGGGTAAAACCGACCAGGTCATTACCTACACCGATGTCATGGGCGTACTCATGAGTTCGGTGACGAAGATTGTCAACGTGGTCTCGTGGCTACTCATTGCATTCGTGTCGATCTCGCTGGTTGTTTCCTCGATCATGATTGCGATCATCACCTACATTTCAGTTCTTGAACGAAAGAAAGAAATCGGTATTCTCCGCTCGATCGGTGCCTCAAAGGGCAATGTTTCTGCGGTCTTCAACGCGGAAACATTCATCGAAGGACTGATCGCAGGCATCATCGGTGTTGGTGTGACCTACGGTATCTGCGGCGTGGTCAATGCAATTGCCGAGCAGGGGTTCCAGGTGAAGAACATTGCCCAGCTTTCCCCGCTGACAGCCCTGGTATTGGTGGCGATTTCGGTTGGCTTGACCGTGATTGCTGGTTTGATTCCGGCTTCGCGAGCTTCTCGCCAAGATCCCGTTGAGGCGCTTCGTTCAGAGTAGCTGCGACGTCGACGGGCGTAAGCCTGCGTTACTCTGAAGGTATACAGCGCTTCTGGAAAATGATCTAGATGCGCACCTGAGGAGGAAAAATGCCAACGCCCAATACCCTGACAACGACGGATAGTGTCGCTGTCCTGCTTGCGACCGGATTTGAGGAAGTCGAAGCCCTTGCGGTCGTCGACGCCCTGTATCGAGCGGGGATCCGCGCGGATCTCATTTCGATTGAAAATGAGCGCCACGTTGTCAGCTCGCATGGGGTCAAGCTCGTTTCCGACCTCATGCTTGCAGATGTGGATTTAGCTTCCTACACCGTGGTCTTCCTGCCCGGTGGTATGCCCGGGACTCTTGGGCTGAAGGCAAACGAGCACGTACGCGAGGA
>CAKAPY010000145.1 GCA_916719935.1 uncultured Actinomyces sp.
TCGGCGAACAAGCTGGAAATCAAGCTGCCCGAGGTCCCCGCAAATAAGTTCGCGATCATTGTTCTGTACGGTCACGTCCCCGAGGTTGTTTCCGGCCACTACTGGAACACTGCGGATATTACTGCGAACGATATGCAACCCCGTATCGTTTCAGCTCAGGACGTTGTCCTGGGTGCAGATGCAGGTGCCGCGGCAAAGCAGGTCTTCTCCATCGCAAAGAAAGTTGATGACTCCGCGGCTGCTCTGACCGATGATCCGGACTTCTCCTTCGAAGTGACCCTGAAGGGTCCCGGCGTTGACAAGACTGAAACTGTCACCGTTAAGAAGGGACAGACCTACACCTACCCGGACAAGCTGCCGATCGGCACGAAGGTCACCATCAAGGAAAAGAACCTTCCCGATGCAAGTGTCTTGTGGGATAACGCAACTTCCGGTGTCTTCAGCGAATCTGATGGCGTCACCCTGGGTGCGGACAAGAAGACCGCAACTCTGACGGTTAACCCTGAAAAGGACTACACCGCAACAGTCACCAACGTGACCAAGCCGAAGCCGACTCCGACCCCGTCGACCACGACTCCGACCCCGTCTCCGACGCCGTCCACGACGACCCCGACGCCTTCGCCGACACCTTCGACGACGACTCCGACCCCGTCTCCGACGCCGTCCACGACGACACCTGCGCCGAAGCCGACTCCGTCGACAACCACCCCGGTGCCGACCCCGAGCACCACCACGCCCGAGCCGTCTCCGTCGACCACCACCTCGGTGCCTCCCGCACCGACCGAGTCGACTCCTCCCTCGACGCCTTCTGAGCAGCCTAAGAAGCCGAAGAACCCCAAGTCTTCACTGGCAAAGACCGGTGCAGACAGCGGAATTCTGCTGGGCCTTGGAATGGCAGCACTGATCGCCGGTGGCGCTGCAGTTGCAACGCGTCGCAAGATGGGCTGAACCATCTAGCGCACTGACGCTATAACGCTGGTCCCGGTGGCGAGAAATCGCCACCGGGACTGTGTTTTATCCGGGGGGAAGAGTAGTGATACCCCTTAGGTGTTCAGGGAGTTTCTCGATGCCCGATGGCCTTCCTCTTCAAGTGGATACAAAAACACCGTCAGTAGGGTGTAACAACCCGTCTGACGGTGTTTCCGTATGTCTTAAAGCGGAAGAGCTCAACTACTTTCGCGATTGCGAGGAAGGGGACGTCCAGTAGTCCTCGTCATCCCAGTGGTCATCCTGGGAATCCTGGTCATCTTCGGCGTAATCAGCGTAGCGTGCGTACAGATCGTCTTCGTCTGTCTGCTCTTCGCTATGCGTCTCATGCCCGGCTGCAAGCTCCCTTTGGAGTGCATCCAGGTCGGTGTCAGGGCTGAAATACTTCAGCTTGCGTGCGACTTTCGTCTGCTTGGCCTTTTGACGGCCGCGCCCCATGGCGTCGACCCCCTCTACTTCGGTCGGGTCCGCACAAGCGGTGCCCTAGGTGTTCAAAATGTTTCGTGGGAACATCATACCTAAAAACGATGCCCGATCCCCACCCGAAGTGTTGGATGGGGCCAAATTATGCCTTCAGCGGGAGTTCTGAGAACCCGAACGCCTCACGCGCGAAGTAATACGCCACGCAACAAGACCGACAACCGCCACGACAGAGCACGCGGCAATTCCCAGAGTGCGAATCGCGTCAGTGTCACCTTCGCGTGCCAGTTCCCAAGTTGAGCGAGCGCGTTCCTTCAGCTCCTCAACCTTCGCCTGAACATTCTGCTTTGCCTGCTCAATCTGGTACGAAGGGTGAAGCTGTGTGACAAGCTGATCAACCGTGTTGGTGAGCTCAATACGCGTCATACGTAGCTGGGCTTCAATCTCATCTGCGCTCAGTTCCACTGGAGTCTGCTCGTTGCTCACTTTTGAGCCCCTTTCTTCACGGCATCCACATCTTCCTTCAGGCCCTGCTGGGGTGCGGGAATGTGCTGGCTGGACTTCTTCAGCTTCGAGATGCCAACCAGAGCGAAGATGATCACGATCAAGAAGATCACGCCGCACACAATGAGTGACGCTGCCCAAGCGGGAAGGACCAAAGCCAGCGCAAGCTCTGCACTATGCAGAAGCCATCCCAAGCCGTAGAGCGCGAAAACGCCAGCAATAACAAGTGCAATGATCCCCGCTTTTGTGAAGTTGAGGAAGGTCATCGCCTTGGTCTTCGTCAGTTCAATTTCTCCGCGGATGAGCGTGGAGATTTGCGCCGTCATACGGCCGAAAAGCTCGCCAATGCTGGGGGGTTTGGGCTCAGACGGAACCTGCCCCAAAGAGGGACGGTAATTACTCATACCTTCATCGCTTCCTACGAAGATGGGCACCGAAGTGCAGTCACTCTTTAATTTTGACATGAATACGTGTCACTTAGCATCCGACTCGGGTGCAGAATCCTCATCCGGCATCACCGAACCGGGGAGCTCGCCCAAGATTTTTTGTGCGTGTTCGATCAGTGCGAGTTCCTCGGGGCTTGCCTCAGAACCGGAAGGTAAATCTTCGTTAAGTTGTTCTTTGAGTTCATCACCCAATGAAGCGCGCGCCTGATCAATGCGATGGAAACGCTGTGCCTCGGCAATTGCAGCGAGAGCAATCTCGGCAGTCTCGGGATTGTCATCCCACTGCGAAGTCACTGGCTCGGGGAGCGGCGAGTCTGCTGTGCGCACAACCCGAATAGTCAGCGGGTGCCAATTGGGCGTAATCGCGGACTCCTCTTCCTCGATCTCCAAGGCCGAGCTAGGTTCCTCGCGACTGCTCTCCTTCGCAGGGCGGGCTTCCTCTTCTGACGCCTCGTCGTCTTCGTGGGGAAGGTCGGGGGCGCCTGCCGCGGTGCCGACGCCGGCGGGGGAACTGGCCTCGTCACTAGGGGAAGAAGGGGGAAGAATCGGATCGCCCGCGCGTGGAATCGGTCCAAGGTAGGAGGAGGGGTCTTCGTTGATCGCCTCGTAGGCCATGCGGATGAATTGTGCGTCAACCTTTCCGGTGTCTGCGGCGACCGTACTATTCGCAATGATGAGAAGGCGATCGGCGCGCTCGGCAGCTTGAGCAAGGTCGGTAAAGAAAACGACACACGCGCCGCTGGAACGCAGGGGAGCGAGAGCATCGAAGAACTCGTCAAGGAAATCGCCCTGGTCGATATCGGCGGGAAGGTCGCTGATGATCACCAGGTTTGCGCGGTACACGATCGCGCGCAACACCTGGAAATCCAGCAATTCAGAGGCGGAAAGGTCACTGGCAGAGCGCGTAAGGTCAATGCCAAGGCGAGAGGCCGTTGACTCGATGACCTCGGGATCAAGGGTTTGACCCATCGTTGCGCACGGAATCACCAAGTTTTGGAGGAGCGTGAGGGAGGGGTTGAGGACTTCGTCCGGGCTGATCAGCGTAGTCCTGCTGCCCGTGGGCATCCACACCGAACCTTCGTCAAGCGGGCTGATGCCAGAAAGAGCGCATGCGACATGATGGCGGCGTGCAGCCTGGGGATCGAAAATAGCGACCGTTGAATCGGCGCGGAAAGCAAGATCTGAGCGGTCGAGGTAGTGGGCTTGGGTTTCGGGGTCAATAACGGTTGCACTTCGGGCGAAATAGACGACTTTTCCCCCAGCGGTGCCGGCTGCGGTGCCCTTACGCGTTTGCCACCAGTGACGCTTGGGTCGGGGGGCGACAAATGCTGCGCGTTCTTCAGCAGTGGGAGCGTGAGTTGTCATGCTCCAATTGTGCCAACAGCCTTGCGGATTGATGCCGTGCGCGCGCCGAAAGTGGCGTTTTATTGCGGAAGAACTGAGGCGAATATGTGATCGATGCGCTGTTGTAAAAGAGGGGTGAGGCTTTCGTGGATGCGTTGACGCGGCATGGTTGCCAGGGGTTTCAGAGCGATGATGTAGCGCATGGTGACGACGCCGTACAGCATGGAGAGGATGATCTCGAGTTCCTCGCCAAGGCGTCGAGCCCGTTCAGGGTCCGCGGCAAGGAATTGGCTGATCTGCTCTAAGACATCGCTTCGGATATATGTGCGGAAGCGCTGGGAGGTTGAGGTATCAGTAATCAGCGCGCGCATGAGTGCCAAGAGGGTATCTGAAGTCAGCGTGTGCTCGTAGAGGTCCAGGATGTAGTCGACTAAGCGCGTGGCAGCTCCCTGTGGGCCTGGGGTGAGAAGCGCGATGATTTCCGAGGCCGGGTCGAGGGGGAGATCCATGCAGGCGCGGAAAAGTTTCTGCTTAGTTCCGAAATAGTAGGTGATGAGCGCGGGGTCGCACTCGGCTCCTCGGGCAATTGAACGCAGGGTTGTGTGGTCGTAACCCTGAGTGACGAATTCGCTTCTGGCAGCTGCAATGATGTGCTGTTTGACTTCGCCTCGGCAGGCGCTGGGGCCACGGTGGATTTTAGATACAGATGATGTTGCGTTATTTGAATCAGAAATTTCAACACCTGATGAAACTTC
>CAKAPY010000146.1 GCA_916719935.1 uncultured Actinomyces sp.
AGGAATTGACGCACTGCAGTTCGGCTTTGGTCAGCTCGCGCGGCGGCCTCGGCAGCAATCTGGCTATCCCCCAGAAGGAAGTCGGGAAGCGGGCCAGCGTCGACATCCACGATCCGAGTGCCCGCGGGGAGCTGCGTTGGATCCGCATCTGCAACCTGCATGATGAGCAAGCGGTGGTGGACGCTCAGGCGCTTGAGCAATTCCCGTGCACGAGGCGTGGGCTGGGGATGCGTCTCGTCCGTGACCAAAACGATGAGGGAACGACGGTAGGTTGCCGCCTGCACGCGAGCAAGAAGGGTTTCAAGATCCGAAGAGGGCGAACGCAGGTCAATATCTTCCTCGAGGCGTCGCAAAATCAGTTCGATATGCGCATTTCCCGATCGTGCGGGCATGTGACGCATACGCCCTTGGCAGCCAGACACCAAACCCACCTGGTCACCGCGGCTAGAGGCAAGCCATGCGACGACCTGACAAATCGTCAATGCAATCGCTTCTTTACTTTCACCCGAAGGGGCAAGTGCACTCATCGAGCGACCGGTATCAACAACCAGCATGACCTGAACATTCGCACTGGCTTCAAATCGCTTAACGATGGGCTTTCCGGCACGAGCGGTTGCTGCCCAGTCGATATCTTTGACATCATCGCCGGGCTTATATTCGGCCATGTCCATAAATTCCCAGCCCTGCCCGGCACGCGCAGAATAGTGCTGGCCCTCCATCAAGGAGAGCAGCTTGCGCAAGATCGGGAGCTGAGTTCGACCGCCCAGCGCACGCAGCTGTGCGTTATTCGCGTGCGCTTTTTGATGCTGGTCGACGTCACCGAGGGTCTGAGACGAGCCCTCAACGACCCCCTTCTTCAGGATTGGGCTCACGGTACTGCTACCGCGTTGAAGACGGCATCAATCAAGCCATCAACTGAAATCTCATCGGCCATCGCATCGAAGGTGCGAATGATGCGGTGGCGAAGAATCGCATGACGAAGCTTCTTAATATCATCGGGCATCACGTAGTTGCGGCCGGCCATCAGCGCCACAGCTTGGCTCACGCGCATGAGAGCGATACCGCCACGAGGCGATGCGCCCACTCGCACATGCTGCGAGAAACCGGGAAGCGGGTTGGGGCCCATACCACGAGTGGTATTGATGATATCGACGATGTATGCCTTCAAAGTATCGTGCAGGAAGACGCGTCTGGTCATCTGCTGGAGGAAAGTCAGATCTTCCAGGGAGATGGGCTCCGCATCGATGGGCTTGTCCATAGTCCCCGCTTCGATGCGATTAAGAACCTCAAGCTCCTCCAAGGGCTTGGGGTAGGTGATGATTTCTTTCATCAAGAAGCGGTCCATCTGCGCTTCGGGAAGCACGTAGGTTCCTTCTTCTTCAATGGGGTTCTGAGTGGCCATCACCATGAAGGGCTTGGGCAGCGGATAGACAATTCCACCGATGGTGGTCTGTCCTTCCTGCATCGCCTCGAGCATGGCAGATTGGGTCTTTGCCGATGAACGGTTGATTTCATCGAGAAGCACGATATTGGCGTGGACGGGTCCCAGTTCCGTTGTCATTTCATTTTCGGCCTGGTTCCAGATACGCGTACCGACAATATCGTTCGGCATCAGGTCTGGGGTGCATTGAATGCGGTGGAATGAACCCGAAATTGCCTGCGCAATCGTTTGAGCGGCCGTAGTCTTTGCCAAACCGGGGACAGATTCCATCAGGATGTGTCCCTGAGCCAACAGGCCAACAATCAGGGTTTCACGAAGGTTTTCTTGGCCGACAACGCGCTCTGAGAAGATCTTCTGGATACGGTCCAGGAGCTCTTTGCTGCGTTTGAGCTCATCATCGGTGAGATAAGTGGACATTCAGGAAACTCCCGGCTCATTGAATAATTACGAATATCTTACTGTTTTTTAGAAGCGCATTCAGGTTCGCGAGTCACCGGTCTTTCCCAATCATCGTGCTACTGGGAGTGGGCAAGGTGATTGGCGGTACGGAAAAACTGGGTATGGTGACTGAAATGGTCGGAATATGCGTCACCGTTGGGGTATGAGAACTCTTGATCGTCGTATGTGCACAGGCGCGAATAATCCCGAATACCAGCATGAAGATGACCGCAAGAATCCATCCGGTACGCTTCTTTTTTCGCGCGACAGCCTGCGATTCATACCCGTAGGACTGCGTGGAAAGACTATTGTCTGCGGGAGTTCCACCGGGATTACGCCAGGCCTCCTCCATTTCCGGAGCATTTTGCCGCCACAGACGAACGGTGTCCAAGTGCGTGATGTAGTCGGGCAACGGTTTCACACTGCCCTGTTCAACTCCCCGGGGTCCGTATTGGTTAAAGCTATCAACCAGCTCGATTTCCTGATCGAACAGCGAATCAATAGTCAGAGTTGGAACGTTATCTTGAAGATACCCAAGCAATGAATCAAAGATGACTAATGACTCTGGGCTGATGAAAGCTTTGGGATAGAGCGGCAAGAAGGTCCCATCGCGATCAATGAGGATATAGGCCTTCCCCGTACGAAGAAGTACCGCAATGTTTGCAATGGTAATTTCAACACGACGAGTAACTAGGTTCGGATTACCAGCCTTCAATGGATCAAACCACTGCGCGACGAGCCTATCACTTGAGACCATGAGGTGATGAGGAAGAATCATCGAGTATCCGCTGAGGTTTTCAGGAACGCTCGATAGTAGGTCCGTCCCCTCTGTCGAGGGATACGGAATCGAAGGGGCCGGCTCGGGATAGCCCTTATAGAGTGGGAAGTGGTCGTAAGTAGACTTCGGTGCGGTCAGAAGCGGGTAACGCCGCAGCAGCTGGGGCGATGCCACGTCATACGCGATGTGGGCGCACGCAAGTGCTCGGTCGATGATATCGCGGACCTCTGCGGGGGTCGGCACACTGGTGTCATTGATTCGGTGCAAGTGCTGCGAAACATCGAGATTCTCATCATCTGCAACGCGCTCGATAATTTTCGAAAGATCGACCGTTAGCTTGCGCTCCGGTTTAAAGAATTCATCAAGGAAACGACGCGCATCCCAGTACATGTCCATTTCTTTGAAACGGACCATTCCAATGAGTTCTGGAGCAACAGAGTAAGCAGCGCTTGCCACTTTGATGTCCGCGTAACGCGAATTCATCGCTCGCAGAACATTTGTGGCCTCAATGGCTATTGCCCAACGTGCCGCAAGGCCTGCGCGCGTCATTGGGACAGCAAAAGAGAAGAGATAATTTGTTCCACCCTGCCACTGACTACCCGGCTGATACTGGTCACGCGGTGTCTCGGTATTTACTGCTAGAAGATCATCCAGGTCCAAAGAGTCTGGCGCGCGATCAAAACCCAGCCCCAAGAAGTCAGGCTCTGTCGTCACAAAAACACAGGGGTAGCGGGCTTCAAAAGGCGAGATCCGGCGCGCAAGCTCGCAGGCCGCGGGAAAGTATTTTTCGGCCTCGAACGTCACGGTATCAGGACGGAAAATAGCGAGCAAAGCTTCGGAAATACCTGCGCGATTGGCCACCTCAGAGGCCCACATATCAGAGGCATCTGCATGTCCGGCAGATGGAAGCATACCTTCGGGATTTTCAAAGCAAGCCGGCAAACGCAACCACGCTTGGCGAACGATTTCACGCGGCCCATGTACGCGGATATCGATTTCAGAAAGGTAGCTTGCTAATTCAACCTGAGCGGATGCGAACTGACCGGGCGCATATTCAACTGGACGTTTGAGCTCGGTGCCAATGGACTCCATGAGCACGTGAAGGGCACCGATTTCTTCCGGAGCGACATTGAATGTTCCGTAGGCCAGTGTCAAACACATCCACAGATCATCCGGATTTGCCGATGACGGCTCGAGTACGGCCCACTCGTATCCGTTAACAGTCGTCCATCGTTTAACAGCCAATTCGCCTCCCCACGTGAGCGCCCAAAATGCGCACGTATCTTCTACTCTAAAACATCACTGACAGACAAACATAGGCGGGCGGCTCCCACTGTGGGAACCGCCCGCCTATTGAGTGTGCTAGCTAGAAGCTATCAGGCCTGCTTTGCAGCAGCGATGCGTGCACGGAACTTCGCGAGCTGCTCGGTGATAGCTGCGGGGAGCTTGTCGCCGAACTGCGAGAAGTACTCTTCGGTGTCGTCCATCTCTGCCGCCCAAGCATCGGGGTCAATCTCGAAGAGCTTTGCCCACTTGGCTTCGTCAATGTCCAGACCTTCAAGGTTGAAGTCCTCGAAGTGCGGGTAGCGGCCGGTGACGCCGTCGATTGCCTCGACCTCGCCAGCTGCGCGGCGAACGATCCAGTCCAGAACACGAGCGTTGTCGCCGTATCCGGGCCACATGAAGTTGCCGTCTTCGTCCTTGCGGAACCAGTTGACCTGGTAGACCTTCGGGAACTTCTCGCCCAGCTTGTCCTGCATCTCCAGCCAGTGGCCCCAGTAGTC
>CAKAPY010000147.1 GCA_916719935.1 uncultured Actinomyces sp.
GAAGCACAGCCATGAGTACTGGCTATCCGTCGTCATGGCCACACCCTACCACCCGGGTGATTGGCGACACGATTTACGCACACGAGTACCCAACAGCAAAGCCTGGCCACACCCTCGCGCGACCCGACCACAACCTCGTCAGAGTTCCCCTATCTCACTCGAAGTCTGCCAACACGCCCACGTCGCGCGCTGCCTGACGCAGGCGCTTATCGCGTGTCCACAGCGAGACACCGGGGCTTACGACAGCACTTGCCAGGAGTGCCACATCTACCGCGCTGAGTCCCCTACCCCACAGCCTCCGCTCCTCTACGAGATGCCGCACGCCTTGATCATCAACGTTGCGCACGATCATCAAGCGCTCAAGCATTTTCAGAAAGAACGATCGATTCTTGAGGTTCCCCAACACAAGTTCAGTGATAACGCTCTGATGCACAGACACCTGGTCGCGCTCGCGTACATCAACTAGAACCAGCTCAGTTTTGCGCAGGTGATCGATCCAGATATTCGTGTCAACAAGGACTCTCATGCGCGCTCTTGACTCCGAGGCGCGGCCTCCGCCACCGGATCACTGCCGCCGAGCGCAGCGAGCTGCCGACCAGTCACAATTCGAACGAGTAATTCTACCGCCTCCCTGATCAAAGCGGATCGTTCTCTAACCCCGGTCAGCTCCTCGGCCCGCACAAGCAGGTCGTCATCGAGTATCACAGTGATACTCACTGTTACCCCCAACCACACGATAGCATCATGAGCATCATAAGTTGAGGCAACAGATCATGCCCATCTCTCTCACTCAGCTCACTCAACAGCAAAGCCGGGCCATACCCTGGCGCGACGCGGCCAATGCCTCGTCGAAAATCTAGAAATTACAATAGGGTTCCTGAAAAGTACCCTTGGTTGACACAGACCTTACCAACCGATCCAAAGAGAAGCATGAGCTAGAAAGCCGTTTAAAATCAGGGCCTCCGGCCGGAACAACACGGAAACTGCCAAACAATTAATCACTCAATAGCTTTTCGATCCCCCCAAGAAAGGTAACGATCTCAGGAGCCACATTGGAAGAATCGAAGGACTCAGCGATCTCAGAGAGCGACCCATTATAGGAAAAGCGGGAGCGAAACTTCTTGATAAAATCTTTTGGATCAAGAAGGCCAATACGCCCATCCACAGTAGACCACAACTCAGCGAAACGCGATTCAACCGAACGACTTAAGGCATTAATCTGTTTTCGATCTAGAGTTCTATGCTTACGACGCTGCTCAAACGATATCGAAGAAGCATACAACCACGAACGTACCTCTTGCTCAACAGACATGCAATATTGCTCAAAGAACTCATTATACTCACCCAAAGAAGCATCAACAAGTTTGCTAAGGACGGTCGGCACCAAAAGATAACTTTCGAAATCACGCCTCGCCCAAATATGACAACTTAGTGAGCCGCCCGACAAATCAAATACATCCAACAAACTCGAATTTTCAGCATCTGAACGACCATCCCCATCAAGTAATACGAAAATTTTAACCGTCCGCCCAAGGCTCACAGCGACTTTGCGAAAATGTTCAGCCAACACACGATTTTCTATTCCCTCTAGGTAAACCACCGAAAAACCGATGCCACGACTCAAATTACCAAATCCAAGAATCTTAGAAAAGGCGCGAATTAAGTCAAAATCGCTCGAACCTTCAACGAAGAGTACACACTCCTGACGGAGAGCACGATTCATCGTAAAGTAAAAGCCGCTACCGAGCGGTTCCAACACCTCCGACAATTCATCCCCACGCATCACACGACTCGCAGAAGGCTCATTTCGATCAATCCAAATAATGCTATCCTGCGAAACAGATGAGATAAATTCAACACTATGGGTTGCCACAAGCACCTGACCTTCAAATTCAATCTGAATCAAGCGCGAAAGACGTGCCAAAAGATCAGGATGCAAGAACACATCAGGCTCATCAAGAATCAAAACATCCTGATCAAGTCGCTGCCAAATATGAAACAACAGTTGCATCCAAATCTGAAAGCCATCCCCGGCCCAACGTAGTTCACGCGGATGCAAATCATCTTTCTCGTCATAAAAAAAGTTTAAATAGACTTTCGAATATCCACTACCGTCATCATAAGTCGAAATCTCTCTTCTGAGGTGCGCCATCTCAGGCGTATAAGAGTGCAAAAACTGCGCAAATCGATCGAGCTCACCTTCATCAAGATAGTACAACGCATTGCGAAAATATCGAGACGATACCTTAGAACCAAACTTCGCCTTACACGTTGATAATTCCCTTTGATATTCGCGCACATCTAATGGATTCAGTACTGGGATCGCCCCGAGAGAAGGAAATCGATTCTTGAACGTCTTATATGGATCAGTTCCAATTTTCGTCCTTCGGCCAATACTATAGTAGACGTATGGCTTCTCCTGCACATCACCACTTGGCCAATATAGAGTAACACTGTCATTATCACTACTGAAAGCCACAATGCTAACTTCTCTCGAGACGTCGAACTCGTAATATAAATTATCAGTTTCAATCGCGGCATCCTCAAAGGCGCGGCTCGTTAGCAACCAGCCCGAACCTCGATAGTCTCCCGCTTCAATCGCCGTGTTCGGCTTCCGATTCTTCATCATATGAATCGCCACGGACAGCAACCTCATCGCAGATAGCAACGTCGATTTTCCAGCATTGTTTGCACCCGCTAGAACATTCAGTCCCGGCTTCAGCGTCACTTCATAAGACTCAAAACCCTTGTAGTTTTTAAGAACGATGCGCTTAATGTACGCTTCAGGCATCTTGCATCACCATATTTACAAAGTTACGATGATCGTATGGATCTTGTTTTATACGCGCTTCATCTCTCAACCATGCCGCCATTTTTTTCCACTCGTTGTGCGCGTCCTGATTCGGGCACCCATTTTGATAGATATACCCGAGCAGCAATTCAGTGCCCGAAGCACATCTCACCTGATCATAACGATTGTTTCGAATCGCTTCGTGTAGAAGTCTAACATTATCCGCTGATAGAGGTTCCGAACATTTTACAATCCGACGAAGATTCTCTTCAGCCTCACGATAAGTTGCAGAGACTTCCACCGCGTCGATCAAGCGCGGAATGAAGGGCTTTCTATAGTTTGCCACCTCAATCACGGCATCAAGTTGCTGATCGGTCAAGTTGTCGATCACTTCGCCAATCACCCCCAAAACGGTTTCATCACTAACAGGACCAGAGACGAACAATCCGTTATTTATGAGAATATCGAAGTCACAGTGATGCAACAGCTCCAGAAATCGCTTCTTCGCGGTTGCCGGTAGCGCTCTCCAGAATGCAGGTGCTCGCCCAAACGCACCCACCGCACGTACAAGCACGGCCGCCTCCAATGCTCCCGTAGATTCCCACTGTTCTAGAATCGCTGCTAAACTTTGCTCAAAACACTCGGGGGCTTCACGGGCAACTGCGAATGCAGCAGCTACTGAGCGTTCGGCAATTTTCATATTGTTATCCGGTGGTCTAAGTCCATGCTTTATAACCACTTTTGTCATATTACGTTTCACTGTTTCGCGAACTTGGCTGTAGAATCTTTCAATAAAGTATCTTTCATCACTCGGCCAAGAATCGCTTTCCATTTCCTGTTTCAGCACATTAAGCATTCTCTTTCCAGCTTGCGGCCTCTGACAAAAGACCGCCCGCCTCGCGGCGACTAGATGTGCGCGAACAATTTCCGCATCCGGAATATACAAAAGAGCCTCATCGACATATCCCGGATGAGCACATAGATTACGATCCTCATTTAAGCGCTCCAGTTCAACACGCTCTCTCGACAAAAGAATTTGCAAACGTCTTTCTGCAACTTCAAGAATGTTACGCTCATATTCTTGCACTTTTTGCACGACACGGTTCGCCAATGCCGCATCTAGAGAAGAGATAACGTTTTGCGCTTCCCCATCACCCGATTCTGCAAGAGCACGGATTTTAGCTGTGATATCAGCAACCACTGCGACCCATAGTGAAACTAGTGCTGCCCGATAAGCACCAGCTTCATAGCACTTCACCACTTCAGCCACTAGCAGACGTGTCGCCTTGTCTTCGATACCATGTTGCATTTCTTCGAGATCCGTCAACATCGGTCGTCATATCCTCCGTCTGTAAGATTATAGAAGAACGAAATCTTTGACCCAGCGCGTTGTGGTAACTTCGTCGTTCATCGTAATTTTATCATGAATTTTAGACGATAAGTCTGATTCCAATTTTAATGCGATTTGCATCTTACATAAGAACGTTCCGCGTAACCCTAGTTTTCTGTAGCAGTGGCCGGGCCACGCCCTCGCGCGACCCGGCCACTGCCTCGTTCAGAAATGATTAAACATTAAACCTGAACTCCACGACGTCTCCGTCTTCCATCACGTAGTCCTTGCCTTCCATGCGGACC
>CAKAPY010000148.1 GCA_916719935.1 uncultured Actinomyces sp.
ACCTGATGATCGCCAGGATCTTCTTCCCCGATAACGCTGGAACAGTGATCTTCTCTCTCTATGTCCTCTCGCTCATCATGGTGGTCTTGGGTGCGCTTGTTCTCAAGCCGTTCTTTACGAAGAAGACTACGGACTCTCCACTGTTCCTCGTGCTTCCCGCGTACCAAGTTCCGCGTGTTTTCGTGATCTTGCGGACTACGTGGCTGCGTGCGTGGGCCTTCGTAAAGGGCGCCGGCAAGATTATCTTGGCGATGACCTTCGTTGTGTGGCTCATGGGTGCAATTCCCATGGCGGGGAACTACTCTTTCGCAGATTCCGAACTGCCCATGGAAGATTCTCTCTATGGACGCACCGCCCAGGTGCTTGAACCTGTCTTCAAGCCTGCTGGTTTTGGTGAATGGCACATGACCGGTGCTCTCATGACCGGCTTCGTTGCAAAGGAAACGGTGATCTCGTCGATCGTCACTTCCTACAACATGGATCCCGAAACAGAAGGTGGAGATGCCGAGGACGGCGGCGATGATCTTGGTTCGCTGCCCCAGCTGGTCACTGAATCCTTCCAAAAATCTGCAGGAGATGCAGCGCCAATCGCTGCCTTTGCATTCTTGGTCTTTGTACTGACCTACACGCCGTGCATGGCAACGGTCGCTGAACAGGTCCGCCAGATTGGCGGAAAGCTCACGGCTGCCGCTGTTGCAGTCCAGCTCTGCACTGCTTGGCTGTTGGCTGTGGGCGTCTTCCAGATCGGGCGGCTACTTTTCTGATGGCTTCTACGCAGTTTGTGTCTCCCGTCCAGCGTCTCAGAGAGGCGCTGGCGCGGGGGTGCACCCTGGAAGCCGCAGCAGCGCAGGCGCAGGTGTCGAAGGCATTCGCCGCTGTCGTCATTGAGGACATGCAGCGCCGAGGCCATGCAACCAGTGCGCAGTCGCTGTGTGCTTCGGGCTTGGGTGCGTGCCACGGGAATAAGGCTCCCGAGGTGATGCTTCACTGTTCGGGATGTCCTCTGGTCATCTAGTACCTCCTGAGCTCAATCACCAAGAAGGCTCCCTGTCGACCTGCATGAAGCAGTGATCGACAGGGAGCCTTCTGCGCAGGTGCTTGAGGCTTACTTCACTCCGGTGATTTCCCCGTCAGTGGTCAGTCCAATTCGTTCTGCCGCAGGGTGAGCCGACAAACCGGGCATCGTTGAGAGCGTTCCCGAAATTGCGTAGACGTAGCCGGCCCCAGCCGCAAGACGGACTTCGCGAATAGGAAGCGTCCACCCGGTAGGAGCGCCCTTTGCTTGAGGATCGGCGCTGAGGGACATCGGGGTTTTGGCAACCACGACCTTGAGTGAACCAAAGCCAGCTGCCTGGTATTCCTTGAGGCGCTTTGCGGCAGCAGGAGTGTAATCCACACCCGATGCCCCGTACATTGCGGCAACTTTCGCGATCTTGTCCTCGAGGGAATCACTATCTTCGTAGAGAGGACGAATCTGCGCATCGGCGGATTCTTCACATGCTGCAGCTACTTCACGTGCAAGCTCACGCGCGCCTTCGCCGCCCTCAACGACACCGAGGGAGCGCGCCACACGCACCCCGGCCTCGGCACAAATTTTCTCGATCTCAGCGAGCTCGGCCTCGTGGTCGGTGGGGAAGACATTGATCGCAACCACGGGGTTCAGGCCGAAACCGCGGACAATCTCGATGTGCTTGAGAAGGTTTGCGCTACCCGTGCGAATCTCTTCGACGTTTTCCTCGGTCATAGCATCGGGCAGGGGTTTGCCCGGAGCGAGGCGGTACTTACCGGAGTGGGACTTGAGCGCGCGGACCGTCGTGACGATCACCGCGCAATCGGGGCGCAAACCGCCCACGGGGCACTTGATATCGAAGAAACGCTCGGCGCCCATATCCGCGCCGAAACCGGCCTCGGTCACTACGTAATCACTGTGCTGTCCAGCAAGGCGGTCCGCAATCACCGAGGAACATCCCGTGGCAATATTGCCGAAGGGACCGGTGTGAACCAGGACTGGGCTGCCCTCAGTCGTGCGCAAAAGGTTCGGACAGAGTGCATCGCGAAGGAGCGCAGCCATTGCTCCCGCAGCCTTCAGGTCCTCTGCGGTGACATATTCGCCGGCCTCATTTTGACCGATCACAATGCGTCCCAAACGCTCGCGGAGGTCGGCGTAAGAGGTGGCCAGGGACATGATGACCATGACCTCGCTGGCGGCGGTGATATCAAAGGAGGACTGACGAGTTACGCCATCAATTGCGCCACCCAAGCCCGTGACGACGTGGCGCAAAGAGCGGTCATTAACGTCCAGAACACGAGGCCATGTGATGGAGCGTTCCTTGATGTGGAGGTCATTTCCCTGATGCAGGTGGTTATCGATCATTGCGGACAGTAGGTTGTGTGCAGCTGTGATCGCGTGGAAATCGCCGGTCAGGTGCAGATTCATCTTTTCGAATGGCAGGACCTGGCTCTTACCATTGCCGGCCGCACCGCCTTTGACACCGAAAGTCGGGCCCATTGATGGCTGGCGAATTGTCAAAGTGGCGTTGGCACCTTCAAGTGCCAACCCCTGAACGAGACCGATAGCAGTTGTCGTTTTTCCCTCGCCGAAAGGTGTGGGGGAAGTTGCCGTCACAACGACGTAGCGGGCTCGTTGGGGAGTGGAAGTGTTGAGAGCGGACAGATCAATCTTTGCCAGATCAAATCCGTAGGGGAGAAGGTGCTCGCTGGAAATACCCGCGCGTTCGGCCAATTCGACCAGCGGTCCCAGCTTGGACGCAAAATCAGTTGCAACAGTGCTCATGAAGATAGCTTAAGTCACTGCGGGCAGCCGGACTCGGTAGCCCGAGTGCTGGGAAAATGTTGCCTTACGGCGTTCCCTCTCGTGGGGAAGGAGTCATTTCCATTACGGTGGTTTTGTGGCCGTTAATTTCTTTTCTCGATCGACGCAAGATTCCTCACGGGAACCGGTAGATACCGCTCCCGAAACGCCGAGCGCACCCAGCGACCATGTTGTCCAAGAATGGCGTGCGCAACTGCGCCTATTGACTTCGCAGGAGGGGGGGAACTCCTTCCCAAGCCTGACCGTTTCTGAGGCGCACCCGGGAGGATTGGCGCAGCTTTATGCCGGGCGACCCACGAAATTGTCCAGCCTGATCCGTGAAAGTGCGGCCCATAAGCGTGCTCTTGAGCGCGCACGTTCCCTGGTTTCTTTCGCCCACGAAATGGCAATGCGTCACGGTGTTGCCCCTGTTCACATTGCCATCGGTCACGCGCAGTGGGGCAGTGGCGAGGCCAAGCAAAGCGCCCCCGTTTTCCTTCGCCCGCTGCGTCTTGCCATTGAAGGTGACGATGTCGTTATCACCTTGCGTCATGGAATGGAACTCTCTGCCTCTTTCGAAGATGCGCTCGCGGACAAGGGCGTGCGCATCGACATGGATGAAGTTGCACATCTGTCGACTCAGACGCACGGTTTTTCTGCATCTGTGGTTTTGGATCATGCCCGACGGGCGGCCTCGGTTCTTGAGAACTTCGACGTTCGTGAAGAACTGACAATTGGGATTTTTGAACACCCAGCGGCGCTTCTACTCCGCGAGCTTGACCATCCTGCCGTTCTGATGAAGAACCGCGTCATTCGTGCCCTTGCTGGGGACGCAGCGGCCAGAAGCGCGATTTCTGGTCCTCTTCCCGAATCGAACCCCAGTGATCGCGACCCCGATGAGGAACGCGGTGCGGGTGACCTGACCCCGAAGCAACAAGATGTTGTCGAGGCCGTTGCGGATGGTCATTCCTTCATCGTTGATACGCCTTCGGGTGCAGATGATGCTTCCCTCATTTCTGCGATTATTGCCGATAGTGCCGCGAATGGACGCACATTAGTTCACATTGCAGGTTCACCCTCGCGCGCCCTTGCGGTTCACGGGCGTCTTCGTGAGCTCGGTATCGATGAGACCGCGGTACGTATTGACGGCTCGAATGCGACCGATGCGCTACTGGGGGAGAAGCTTCTTCACGCGGCTGAAGACACGAACTCGGTTGAAGATACGGCCGAAGTTGCGCAGATGCGTGCGCGTTTGCGTACCATCCGTCAAACCTTGTCTTCTTACACCACCTATTTGCACCGTCCGTTTAAGAATTTCGGTGTCAGTGCTTTCAATGCGCTTCAGGTTCTGACTGATCTGACGGCAACAAAGCCCGCTCCCCGAACTCGTGTACGCCTTGGCGAGGATGTTCTTCTTGAGATCGCTTCCGACCAGGGAGAGCGCGCCCGCGAACTTCTTCACGAGGCCTCGGCCCTAGGAGTTTTCTCGCGCCAAGCACAGGTTGGTCCCTGGAAGGGGATCGTCATTGGCTCCCAAGAGCAGGTTCCCGATGTTCTTGAGCGAGTCGATCGTCTGGCAAAGGAAACGCTTCCGCAATTGCGAGTCATCATG
>CAKAPY010000149.1 GCA_916719935.1 uncultured Actinomyces sp.
TGGAAGAGAAGCGGGGAAAAATGAGGAACCTCGGGAATGAAGAAGAAAACGCCCGACGCTCAGCAGCGTTACCAGCCAGAGACAAAGGAGAAGGAGCACGCAGATACCAAGCCACGCAACAGAAGAAGCTTCGGGAATACCCCAAGCGCCCAAACCTAAGGGGGCACGCTCATAGGAAACTGCGGCCTCGGCGGGAGCAAGAATTGCGGGCCAGGCACGCCAGGCAATTGCATCGACAAAGAAGGGCAGACACAGGAGTAGGGCGGGAAGAGTTGCTGTGGCGCGGTTGAGATTACGAGAAAAAAGCACAAGCGCGCATACCCCAAGCAGCGGGTAAGCGGCGGTAATAATCAGGCCAACGATTGCCGCGCAAGTCCAGCGGCGACGCACAATGACATGTCGGTCACGTGGAAGAGAAAGAAGCAAGGCTACCCACAGGGGCATAAATACATGCACAGCAAGGGAAGCCAGTCTTCCGCTGGTCATTGCGAAAAGAGCACTGGGAAGAGCGGCCCACAGACACATCAACGCCACTCGCAGCGAGCGCGATGATGTCAGGCGCATGCTGAGGACGTCCATATTCCACGCTGCCCACGCTGGGCTTAGGACGAGGAAGACGTAGAGCAGCACCGTTGGCGCGATACCGAGAAGTGCAAATGGAGCGCTCAACGCGCTCAGAACCTGGACAAGAGGGTCCACCGCGTGTGCAGAGCCATCGCCAGACGGTAACCAGCCGGACCACGCATAGCTCCATAGATCTAGGAAGCGGTCGGGAAGGTTGAGCCAGGCTCCCCCATTAACCGATCCCAGATCAGAACGGTAGATCCACAAAGAGAGCAAGAAGAGCGCAAGCGTCGTGACAACGCGAGGCGTCAGGTCGCTGCTCCGACGTTCAAGAAGCGAATCTTTCCACGAGGTCTGTTCCTCAATAACGTGAGCGCTCCGGTGCGTTCGGCGAATACGAGAAGCATCAAAGCGTCCAGTGAGCAACGGGCGTAGTGAGGAACGCGGCTGGCTGGCACAGCGGGCATGACGTGCCCGTGCAGCCACAATATGTGGGATATGAGCAAAGAGGCCGAGCCACGCAAAGAAACGAGCATAGGCTGCGCGCGGGCGAGCGCTGAGTAGCAAGGCAAGGCAGCTCAGGGGAATCCAGAGCAGCGAAGCCAGAGCCTGAACAATGAGCAGCAGCGGGTTTGAAATAAGAGTCGCGAAATAGAACTCACTAGAACGTCGAGCCCGCAGCGCTGAGGCGCGCCGTAGGTTTTGCGGCGAGGAGACCTGCAGGTGGGTGAGATGGGCATTGGGGGCCGCAACAACACGGTGGCCTGCTCGGTGAATCCTCCAGCAAAGCTCAAGTCCTTCGTTGTACGGACCGAGCGCTCGATCGAAACCACCGACCTGGTTAAAGACGGAGGAAGCCACCAGAAGACCTGCACTACCACCGGCAAGAACATCAGTGACACCGTCGTACTGTCCCTGGTCGATTTCTCCGTCCAGAACAAACGGAACGCGCCTTCCTGAGGCTGTTGCATGGATTCCAACTTCTGCAAGAGTCCCATCAGCCCGGAAAACCTTTGGAGTTACAGCAGCAATGGATGCCCCTGCCTCGGTAGCTGCAAGCTGCTCCTCCAGGCAGGAAGGCGCCGGTAGACAATCATCATGGAGGATCCACAGCCAATCGCTCGCGGTGATTACCTGCGAGGCAGCGTGATCTTTGGAGGCTTTCGCGAGGGCATCGCTGATGTTGCGCGCACGCCCAACTGAAATCAGCAGTGCATTGTCAGGGAGGTCTTCAGCGACGACGACCTGTCCCGAGGCCAAGGGAGATGTTCGGGGGGCACGCACATCGCAGACGATCAAGTGATTGACTGCGCGGCTCTGCGCAGCTAGTGCATTAAGAAGCGAACGCAGCTCGGGGGTCATTCCCCGAGCGACGATGATGGCTGCGACTGTCCCCCGCGAGAAGGGGATGCCCCGAGCCATTAGATGGCCGAGCGGCGCAGTCGACGACGTTCGCGCTCTGACAGGCCACCCCAAATTCCGAAGCGTTCATCATTCGCCAATGCATATTCAAGGCATTGCTGGCGAACCTCGCAAGATTGGCACACGGCCTTTGCTTCGCGAGTCGAGCCTCCCTTTTCAGGGAAGAAGGCTTCGGGGTCGGTCTGAGCGCACAGTGCGTGCTGCTGCCAGGCTAGGGGACCGTCAGAGAAGGGAAGAGCTTCAACATCGGCGTCAGACCACTCAATAGGGCCGTCACCCAGAATGTTCCACACGATAGTATCCCCTCTGTGTGATGAGATGTAACAAAAAGGTCAATACGAGAATTACACGCGTGTCGTTTCCACCTGTCAAGCGGATTAAGGATAAAGGGAATGCGTGCGAAGGCGTTCAAAACAGTGCACGAATTGGCACTTTATGCAAGTCCAAAAGCGCAGAAATCCGCGCTTTCCGCGGAATTTCAAGGAAACCTGAACATAAAGCTGGATGCTTGCTGTGAAAATCGGGTAAAAACAGCACATTTACGGCCTTTCCGCTACCCTTTTTCTATGCAAGCCATCTCACATTTTCTCTCGACAACCCAACGGGCGAATCATCCAATTTTGACCCACTATCACAGTTTTCGAGATGAGATTTCGGGCCCCGTCGCCTCTCGCTGGGTCTCAAAAATGGCAAATTTACTTGCTTCTGACCTCAGTAACGACCTATTTGGAAATACTGACACCCCCTCTAGCATTCTCATTGAGCTACCGTCGGGCTGGCAGGCAACATTTTGGCAGGTCAGCGGGGATTTGATGGGCTGGGAAACCCAAAACACCCTTTTCTCCCAGGATTTGTCCAGTAACGCTTTCAGCTTCGATGTGCACGTCAGTAACGAGCTCGTGACCCTCGACGCAAGCACTGCAGCATGGCGCCTGGCCCATTCCACTGCTCCCCTGGCTCTGCGCTGGAGAGACCCTTTACCCTCCGGGATTCTTGATGCGCTGTCCGAGCTCATGGCTCAAAGCGATCAATTTGAGTACGAGGCACTCAACACAGCTCCTTCCATGCAGGATTACCAAGCGCAGATCAACTCTGAGGAAGAGGCTCTTCTCAAGGAGGCCTCGGCGCATGGACAACCCACGCGCTTAGGTCTCTACTGCGAAAGTTTCCCGAGCGCTCCCCTACTCACGCGTCTATGGATGGATGGACACAGCATCGTGATTGTCGACAAGTCCCACTACACCCTCGAGAAGGCGCAGGAAATTTTCGTCAGCGAAAAGGTCCGCCTTGTCATGGATTAGGAGCTGAAAGCGCCACACTCAAGGGCTGCTTAACAGTCCGTTAGTGGTGCGGGTGACGACCTCTTCACTTCTTCAGGTGGAAGATCTCTGTTCCTGCTCGATTGATCTTTGCTCCATCCCCGGTTTCGGTATCCCAGCAAACCATTGCCTCGCTTGTGCTGGCACACACGTCATTGCCTACATAAACGATTTCTCCATAGGAAAGGGTGCGCGAACGCTCGCCCTGGTTCGTGGGGAGCGGTCCATCGCGCCTTGCGGCAATAGAGGGGATTTCCTCATCTTCGAAATAACCCGCAAAATAGATGGTATCTTTCGCAATCGGCTGTGAACCTGGGAATAGCACCGCATCGCCATAGGGCTTATCTACTCGATAGGAATCAACAACGCATAGTTGCAAAAGGTCGCTGGAGAACAAGCAATGAATGTTTCCAGAGGGCGAATTCACCCAGATCCCTTTGGCATCTCCGGTGTCCTCCAGGCGGGTTGCCCCCTGGGGAATTGAGCCGAGTGTTGGGGTCACTCCCCTATCTTCAGCATTCGCCGTGGCACTTTGCGTCGAGGCCGTGGGAGAAGAACTTTGGGAAGCCTCGCTTTGCGCGCTCCTCTGCGTTCCATTCCCGCTTGCCGAGGCCGCCGGAGAGCTCTGTGCACCTGAATTCCCCGAGCGCGTCCTGCAGGAAGTCAGAGAAAGGCTGAGCAAGCCGATAAGGGCGACGGCAGAGACCTTGTTGATGAGACCACGCATTATGGGACCTCCAACAGCGTTGTGTGGATGTGTTGGAAGGAAGTATATCTACTTCTTGCGGGTAAAAATGAACCTGTACCCCAAGTAGTTGCATACCGCTCCGGTACCCATCGCAACGATTTTTGCGGCAGGTTTGAGCAAGGACATCGAGATTCCCAACCCAAGTGCGGGAAGACCGTGAACAATCACCCAAATGATGGCGGATTGAAGGACCATTCCCGTAAAAAGAGTCAATCCCGCAAAAGAAAAGAACGAAGCCCAGGAAAAACCTTTTGCTTGGAAGACGAAGTGCTGATTAATCCAGTAGCTCACGCACACAGTGATGACCGTTGAAGTGATATTCGACGGGACCACCGGTAGATCAAAGCCCACCGAGAGCAGCGAGAAG
>CAKAPY010000150.1 GCA_916719935.1 uncultured Actinomyces sp.
GCCTCGGCCAGGCCGCCGGTCAGGTCGGCGTGAACAGGAGCCTGAGCAGCCTGCTCGCGGACCTCACGGGTGAGGAGCTGAGCGAGTTCGCCGGCGATTTCTTCGGTCGTGTAGACGTGTACACCTGCCGCTTCAGCAGCGGGAACCAGGATGTCGTTTCCGCCCATGAGGGAGGTGCCCTGAACCCAACCGATCAGCGGGTGAGCAATGCTCGTGCGCGTTGGCCAACCGGACTCGTGCTCCCACTTGGTCGCAATCGCGTCGAAGGCTGCCTTCGCTTCGCCGTATGCACCGTCGCCACCGAAGATTCCGCGGTTCGGCGAACCGGGAAGCAAGATGTGCGTGCGGTGGTTGGGAGCCGTGTCTGCGCCCAATCCGGACAGCAGGTGGATTGCGCGCTCGACGCTCCACAAAAGCAGGCGTTCTTGAGCAAGAGCACCCTGAGGATCCGAACCAACGGTCCCGGAGACGCGAGGCGCGGCGAAGGGAACGAAAAGATTGGGAAGAAGCGCGGGCTTGACGACCTCGGTCGTCGCCCCGTGCGTCTCGGTCTGCTCGCTACCAACCCAGGAGATCAGTGCGTCAACATCGCGGAAGGAGGCCATGTTTGCGGGGACGATCCACAGGGTTGCACCGATTGCGGCGTGCGTGCGGTACAGCTCCTTGGCGAATGCCAGTCGTGCATCGTTGACTCGCGATGAGGTCATGATGACGGTTGCGCCACCGGCAAGAAGCTCACCGACGACTGCGGCCGCAATCGAGTGGGGGGCCGCGCCGGTAACAAGTGCGACGTCTCCGGCGAAGCGGCCTTCAGCTGTCTCAAGAGCAGCGTGGGCGACGCGGGCGAAGTAATCCTTGAGACCTGCATCCGAGGTGTTGGCGCTGTACCACTTCGCCAGTTCACTCAGCGATTGTCCTGCGCCGCGTAGGCGTTCAGGCGCAAGGCTTTCAGCGGAAGCAGCACCGGCAAAGATGCGGGCGAGGTCTTCACGAGCAGTTGCCCAGCGGTCGTCAAGGAGGACCGCGCGTCCTTCATCAAAGGCCGGGCGCACGGAGGCTTCCCAATTTGCTCCAAGTTCGGCCTCGACAGCCGCGATCAGAGCGGAGGAATCTTCGCTTTCCACTGTTGCGGGGGCAGTGGAGATACCCAGAACCTTGAGAATGTCGCGTGCTTGGTTGGCCAAGATTCCGCGCTCACCGAGGATGCGATCTTCCAGGTCGCGCAGAGCAGCAGAATCAACGACCTCGCCGCCGGCGCCACCACCGGAGCTTGGACGCGAGAGAGTCAAGCCCTCGCGCGCTGCGATCAAAGCCAGAGCCTGATCGATGAGAGCCGAAGCATCCTTTGCAGAGGAAACCGATCCGGGCAGAGTCGAGAGGCTACCACCGCGAATCGAGTCACCTTCACGGGTGCCCAGTAGGATTTCTGCATTCACGCGTGCGGCCCACTGTTCGCTCAGGCCCCAATTGTCCTTGACGTAACCGGTTGTGAAGCTTGCGGGAAGACCAGCAGAACCGAAGATCTTGCGCAGCTTGGAGTTGATTGCGTCGCTGAGGACCGAACCAAAAGGCGTGTAGCTGGGAACCAGAGTGTCGATAGTCGCGAAGAGATCGCCCATCGATGCTTCGGCCGCGCCTTCAATGGTCGAGAGTGAAAGCTCAGCGGCCATGTCCATGAGCAGCTGGTTGCGCTTTGATGACACGCCATTTGTCAGGGTTTCGACCGTGTCAGAGGCATCGATCTGCTCGGGGAGGAGCTTGTTCGAGAAGGCGAGAAGAACGCGGATAGCGTCCGAGGCCGAGAGCGGGAGTTCCGGCATGGTTCCGCTTGCCGCAGCCGCGGAGGCTGGCGCCGGGGCGGCGGAAGGTGCTTCGGCCGCAGGAGCGCTTGCCGCGGGAGCTTCCGCTGCCGAGGCATTGCTTTCGGGTGCAGCGGAAGTGGCCTCGTCGCTGGGCGCCGACGCGTCGGATTGTGCACGCTCGGGCTGAGCAACCGCGTCCTCGTTGCGGGCGCGTGCGGAGTCGCGCTCGACGTTCAGCACATCGATATTTGTCTGCGCAAACTTAGGCTGCGAAAGCGTCCGCGAAGCCATGTTTGCCAGGGTCGGCGAGGATGCCAAACCGATCTCAATCACGCGCTCAACGCCCAATCCCTGCGGGGGAGCACTGAAGAGCAGATCCTGAGTCTCAATCCAGCGAACCGGCGAAGCAAACTGCCACGAGAGGAGCTCGATGAGCAGGGTACGCGCGGTGGCCTGCGGATGAGCGATCGATTCTTCCCAATTGTCGACGATCTTTTGAGTTGCCTCAGAGGGAACAACGTCAAGGATCGACTGGGCAAAATCTTGGGTGAGTTCGAAGGGGCGAGCAACCAAGTTCGGGATGTAGCGTCCTTCGAGAACCTCAAGGTTAATGTCCTGGGGAAGCAGAGAATCGAGCTTGTCGCGGAAGGCCGGGACACCAGCGCGCAGGCGCGAGGAGTGGAAGGGAACATCGATTCCGGGAATCATGATGAGCGCTCGGCGACCACCGTGTTCGCGGGCACGCTGTGCGGTGTCCTCTTCCAAAGCCTTCAGGCCGGCGACTGTTCCAGCAACCGAGTACTGAGAACCAGCCAGGTTGTAGTTGACAATCTCCAAGAATTCGCCGGACTTTTCAGCGATCGAGGCCACGTAGTCGCGGACCTCTGCATCGCCCATACCGAATTGGTTGGGGCGAAGAGCTCCCATTGCGTAGTTCGATCGACCCTGCGCGTCGCGTTCGACCAAGTGGTGCATGGCTGAACCGCGCTGGAACACGATTTCCAGAACCTGCTCGAGGGGGAAAATCCGTGCGTAGGCGGAGAGGGCGGTGTATTCGCCCAAAGAGTGTCCCGCGTAGAAGGAGTGATCCACAAGGGCGTTTTCCGTGCGGAGTTCCTCGGTCTGGGCGTAGGCCAAAGTGGCCAGAGCGACCTGGGTGAATTGCGTGAGGTTGAGGACGCCCTTGGGGTGGCGGAAGACCTCGTTGCCGACGCGAAGTTCGGTCGGGTTTGTACGAACAATGGCCTCGATGGAGAAGCCCAGTGCCTTGCGAGTATGAGCATCGGCTTGTGCCCATACCGCGCGAGCGGTTGAGCTCATGTGCTCCAAGCCCATCATCTTTCGCTGGATACCCTGACCGGGGTAGACATAAGCGGTGCGGGGTGCGCGAGTGAGTGCACGCGCGATGGAAACGACCTCATCGCCAATGCGGCATGTAGCTTCAAGGACCAATTCGCCACCGATACGACCCACGCGCTCAATCGTGATATCGACGATGTCCGAGAGCTGAACCATGCCGAACATACGGTAGGACCATGCTTCAATCTCGACCTCGGGCATGTCAACAGAACGAATGACACCCAGTCGATCAGGGCTGTCAACCGGCTGAGTTGAGTGAGCGCACAGCAGATGCTGAACGGTCGCGGACAACCACATTCCGTGAACCAGCGGAGCTGAAAGGCCGGAAAGGCGTGCAGCAGCGTAGGAGGTGTGAATGGGGTTGAAGTCTCCGGAAACAATGGCGAAGGCCGTCATGTTTTCGGGAGCCTGAACGCGCACGTGACGCAGGAAGGAACGCGGGGTATCCGTGTAGGAATCTGCGACCTCGGGTGCCGGTGCGGGCGGCTGGGTCGAAGCAATGCGGCCTCGGATAGCGAAACGCTCAACCAAGCGGGCGAAAACGGTGCCTTCAGCACTCAACTCAAGTTCGACGCGCACCACGCGACCGGCCGAAGACTCAGCAAGCTCAGCGCAGCGTCCTACGACCTCGACGCGGGTTCCAAATGCGGGAAGCGGAGCATCAAAGAAGATCGAGTGATCCAAGTGCACGGCATTGACCAGACCTTCAATGACAGGCACACCCTGGTACATTGCCGAGCCCAGTGCGGCGTAAATCGCGGGCCAGCAGGGGCCGACCAGCGCATCGGGCACTCCCGAGGCGAGCTGTGTCGACAGCGCACCACCAGTCACCGCTCCGTGAGCATAGCCCAGGTTCTCGGTGAAAGTGAAGGAATCTCGAACCGTACCAAAACCTTCGCCGGGGATAACAGCGGGCATCTTCTCAATGTGGTCACCATTCACGGTCGTCGTGCCCACTCCGGCAGCGCCGGCAAGCAGATCGTAAGCGGTCACGGACAGTCGCGACATGTCAACAACCGGGTAAGCGCCGGTCATGCACGCGCTGGAGAGAAGAACGGGGATGTCGATGTACTCAACTGAGTGGTGAGAGCTATTCGGGGTCTCATCCCACATTGAATCGCAGTGGATGCGAATCGAATAGCCGCCCTCATCGTGAAGGATTTCCGTGGCCTCGACCGAGGTGTAGGCCGGGTTATCGACCAGGTTGCCCGCCCACTGGATGTGGGA
>CAKAPY010000151.1 GCA_916719935.1 uncultured Actinomyces sp.
CTGTTCCCCACACCCCTAAGTGCTCAGAAGTTTAGTGTTGTGGTGCCAGCCAGAGAGCACCCAGAGGAGGAACCCGTAGCTCAACCGAGTAGGGGCGTCCATTCCAGGGGATCTCTTCAGCAACGAGTTCGCCGATATTAACGACTCCTGAACCACCATATTGTGGGTCATCCGTATTGACGACCTCTTGCCAGGTTCCCGCATGAGGCAGGCCGATGCGGTAACCCTCGTGGGGGTTACCAGCGAAGTTCACCACGCACACAAGCTCATCCTGAGCGCGGTGGCCGCTGGTGGCCTCGGATTTACGGATGTAAGAGATCAGGTTGTGATCGCCATCTGAGGCGTCAATCCATTCGAAACCTGTGTAGGTGTCATTCCACAGTGCTGAGTGGGTACGGTAGAGCTCGTTGAGGCGCGCAACCAAGGCTGCCATTCCCGCATGGTCGGGCCGATCATAGAGCCACCAATCCAGGGAATAGCTTTCATTCCACTCTTGTTCCTGTGCAAATTCCTGCCCCATGAAGATCAGCTGCTTACCGGGGTGCGACCACTGGTAGGCGAAGAGCGAACGCAGGCCAGCCATCTGCTGCCAATGATCACCGGGCATCTTGGAGACAAGCGCGCCCTTGCCGTGAACGACCTCGTCGTGAGACAGAGGCAGCACGTAGTTCTCTGAGAAGGCGTAAACCAGTGAGAAGGTCAGCTCGCCGTGGTGCCAACGACGGTTGACAGGATCTTCAGAGAGATAGCGCAGGGTGTCATTCATCCACCCCATGTTCCACTTCATTCCAAACCCTAGGCCACCGCCTGAGGTTGGAGCGGTAACTCCAGGCCATGCGGTCGATTCTTCCGCAATCATGACAATTCCAGGATGCAGGCGGTAGGAGGTCGCAGTTGCTTCCTGAAGGAAAGAAATCGCCTCAAGATTCTCACGTCCGCCATATTGGTTTGGACGCCACTGGCCGTCCTTACGCGAATAATCCAGATAAAGCATGGAGGCAACGGCATCAACGCGTAGGCCGTCGATGTGGAATTGATCAAGCCAGTACAGCGCGTTTGCAACCAAGAAGTTTCGCACTTCAGTGCGGCCGAAGTTAAAGACGTAGGTTCCCCAATCCGGATGCTCGCCACGGAGCGGATCAGGATCTTCATATAGCGGGGTACCGTCGAAGCGCGCCAGTGCCCAATCGTCCTTGGGGAAGTGGGCCGGCACCCAGTCCAAAATCACGCCGATACCCTCTTGGTGGAGACGGTCCACGAGGTAACGGAAATCATCGGGAGTGCCATAGCGCGAGGTCGGTGCGTAATAGGAAGTGACTTGGTAGCCCCACGATCCGCCGAAGGGATGCTCAGCAAGAGGCATGAATTCGACGTGGGTGAAACCCATCTTCTTAACGTAGGGGATCAGCTCATCAGCCAAACCGCGGTAACCCAGATCCTGTTTCCACGAGCCTGCGTGAACCTCGTAAATCGACATGGGGCCGGTGTGAGGGTTCGCGTCCTCACGTGCGCGAAGCCAGTCTTCATCGTTCCATGTGTGGAAGACATCGGTGACGACCGAGGCCGTGGCTGGGGGAATTTCGGTTGCCCGAGCCATGGGGTCTGCTTTTTGGAACCAGTTTCCAGATGGTCCTTGGATTTCGAACTTGTAGCGGGCACCGACACCAACGCCGGGAATAAAGAGTTCCCACACTCCGGAAGCACCCATTGTGCGCATGGCGTGTCCGGTACCGTCCCAGAAATTGAAGTCACCAACAACGCGCACGGCCTGTGCATTGGGGGCCCACACTGCGAAGGCGACGCCATCGACGGGTCCCATGACACCGTCAAAATGCATGAGGTGGGCACCCAAGACGTCCCAGAGGCGCTCATGCCGTCCTTCGGAGATCAGATAGGTATCCATCTCGCCAACGGTCGGGAGGAACCTGTACGGATCATCAACGACCTGCGAATGATCTCCGTAGGTCACGCGCAGACGGTAGTCGGGAATGTCATCTGCAGCGAAGACACATACCCAAACACCCCCGTGTTCGTGGCTTGCCGGGTAGCTATGGTCCTGAGTGAGCACCTCGACCGAATCGGCCAGATGGTGAACGCTGCGGATCGTGACAACACCGTCATTGAGGTGTGCTCCCAGCACATCGTGGGGGAGAGGATAGCGCCCTTCTGCTACCGCATCGAGGACGTCTGTGGCCACTGGTGTCGCTTGAGGTTCCATGTGTTCATCATCTCACGTTTAAAGAAGATCCAATAATTACTCGGTTTCGATGGCCATGACATGACCTAATCGATCCCAGGGGGACAGGCGTACCCAATTGGTGCGTGACCAGGAGTAACGCTGTCCATCGAGTTCATCGACCACGGTGTAGTGAGCCGATGATGTCCCCAAGGAAAGTCCGCTCAAATCAACATCGATTTCTCCTTCAACCGTGTTTTCCGGGTCCAGGGAGATCACGACGATGACTGTATCGGGCAATCCGGTCGGTGAGAATCGAGCGGGGACATGCTTGGAGAAGCACAGGATCTTCTCCGAGGTCGTGGGGTGGATGCGAAGATCGTGAAGCTGGCGCAGCGCTGGGTGACGTTCGCGAGCGCTATTGAGAAGTGTGAGTAGAGTGGGGATTCCCGTCTCCTGGGCAAGCCTTGGATCACGAGGTCGGAATTCGTACTTCTCATTATCGTTAGGTTCCTCAGCACCCTGGCGTTGAATATTTTCAACCCACTCGTATCCCGAGTAGATTCCCCAAGAGGGTGCTCCGAGTGCGGCCAGCATCGCACGAATTGCGAAGATTGTACTTCCGCCAGAAGTCATTTGAGGAGTGAGAATATCGTGTGTCGTTGGCCAGAAGGTTGGACGAATAAGGTGCGCAGTGTCGTGTGCGAGCTCCTGAAGATACTCCTCGATTTCTTGCTTTTCGGTTCTCCATGCGAAGTAGGTGTAGGACTGGTCAAAGCCAACCGCACCCAAGGTTCGCATCATTGCGGGGCGGGTGAAAGCCTCGGCAAGGAAAATAATTTCCGGATGACGCGTATGGATTTCTTCTAGGAGCCGTTCCCAGAAACGAACGGGTTTAGTGTGCGGATTATCGACACGGAAGATTGTCACTCCGTGGGAAATCCACAATTCGAGCATGTCACGAATTGCCTTGTAGATTCCCTCTGGATCTCGATCGAAGTTCAGGGGATAGATGTCCTGATATTTCTTCGGTGGGTTCTCTGCGTAGGCGATTGTGCCATCTGCGCGCTGGGTAAACCATTCGGGATGCTCTCTCACCCACGGGTGGTCGGGGGAGCACTGAAGCGCGATATCCAGTGCAACTTCTAAGCCCAGTTCTTTCGACTGTACAACGAAATAATCAAAATCGTCGAAAGTGCCCAACTCAGGGTGAATGGCATCGTGGCCGCCCTGTGCCGAACCAATGCCGTAGGGGCTGCCGGGTTCACCTTTATGAGCAACCAGAGAGTTATTCTTCCCTTTTCGATTGGTTAAACCGATAGGGTGAATTGGCGTCAAATAGACGACGTTGAAGCCCATAGACGCGATACGGGGCAGGTCCTCGGTTGCAGTGCGAAGAGTTCCCGATACCCAACGTCCTTTCTTGTCCTGGAAAGCACCGTGTGAACGGGGGAAGATCTCATACCACGCACCTGCGAGGGCGCGGTTTCGTGCAACATGCAGGGGGAAGCTGCGGGTTGACCCGTAGAGGTCACGGAGTGGGAAATTGCGGAAGACCGCGCGCACCGGAGCAGCCAGACCAGCGGAGAGACGACGTTGTGGAGTTTGACTGGTATCGCGTAGGGCCTGTGCGGCAGCAAGTAAGGTTTCAATGCCTGCTCGACTTGGTTGCTTTTGAGAAGGATTGTTCAATGCTTCTCCGCGTGCGGCGCGTTCCATCAAGAGTGCGCCTTCTTCGAGCATGAGTTCGACGTCGACCTCGGCCCCAATCTTCACTGCGGCGTCGTGACGCCATGTGGCGTAGGGGTCTGACCATGTATCGATGCGGAAGCTCCACTTGCCAACCGCGTCTGGCATCAGCCACGCTTCGTAGCGGTCGAGGCCGGGAGCAATGTCATACATGAGGGCGCGTGAATGGATGGAGCCACCGGGGCGAATGAGAACTGCCTCGGCAGCATAGGCATCATGGCCCTCTCTAAAGACGGTTGCTCGGATAGGAAATGCCTCAAAAACCGTTGCTTTAGCCGGCAAATTCCCGTCCTCAACGACGGGAAACACTTCAGTGGCCGGGATGCGTGGAAGTAGTGTCTCGTTCACATACTCAAGCCTAATGGATGCTGTGACGATCGACATACTCAGGAGGTGAAAAAGCTATGAGGGTCCAAAAAGGTG
>CAKAPY010000152.1 GCA_916719935.1 uncultured Actinomyces sp.
GATGGGAGATCGTAGTTTTAAGATTCGAATTTGAGAAGATCACGGGAGTTGCATCCATGCCACCCACGACATTACGAGTAAAAGGTAAGGTCGCATCATGTTGGGCAGTTGGCGGACGACCATATTTGTACTGTTCGCTTCCCAGCACAGCTTCACTCGTAATGATGTTTGGGTAGGTTCTGTTTTCCCCGCCTGGCTTTGTGCTTCCATGAAAGTTCACTAACAAGTGATTTTTTAAACCAGAGCGTGCAATCTGCTCGTATAACTTCAGCGTTTCAAGACGATCAGACTGCATAAAATCAATTTTGAGTCCGTCAACGCCTCGCGTTCGGATATTTGCAAGAAGCCGATTTACTTCCTCATCGTCAAAGTAGGTCCCGTCGGAATGCGTAAAGTCTCCTTTATGCTTCCAAATAAACAGTTCAATTCCTCGGTCATGAGCGTATTCCGCGAGCTTCTCAATCGACGAGTCAGAGTCGTTATAGCAGCAGTCCAAGGTAACAAAGGTCATTCCTAGGCGTTCGGCGGCGTCGATATACTCCCGCTGAGAGAGAAGCATGTCGTCTCCTTCGCGAGCTTTCTCTTCATTCGACCACCACGACCAAAGAGCTTTACCTGAACGAATCCACGACAGGTCTTCGGCCTGAGTAACAGCAGGATTCAGATCAGTTAGCATCGAAGTATTAGTGAGACGATCCAGGGATTTTGAAGTTAGCAGGACTCGCCACGGCGTTTGCAGCGATTCGCCTGTAGGAAAAGTCGTCTTCTCATCTTGATCCGTTGTCGGGCTTTCGTCGGGGCCTGGCAGTCGAAATTCAAAGCTACGTTTCGACGTAGACACTCCGCGTAGATGAGAAGCAGGGTATGTGGGATGAACATACGTTCCTGCTTCAGTTACCAAAGACCATATCCTGTTATTACGTATGCTCGCCAATACCGGTAACGAATAGTGCTGTCCTTCAATTCGTTCTGCAGAAACATATGGATATGTCTCTTCATAGTCTCTTGCCTGCCGATATGGACTTGCCCAAACACCTGTATCTTCAGGAAATGTAAAGCGGGTCTGTTCACGAACCACGCGAGTTTTACCGAGTCCGGACACTCGATATCGGAAGGCAATTCCCTCGTCATGAGCACGGATGTCAATAGCAAGAGTCGCCTGACCTCGGTGATACTTCAATGTCATCTCTTGCGCCGACGAATGGACAGCGCCGTTGAACTGCTGGCTTAGCACATAACTCTGTTCCACCGTCCGTTGTTCTTCTGAGTCGAACCAAAGACGGCTACTCAGGTCGTAAGCCTCAGTTACCAAACCCATTGTTCCGTTTTGAATTATCGACTCCCCGTCATGTTGTACAGAGAATGTCAGACTTCCGTCATTCTCGTTGCGCACTTCTAGAGAAGTCTTTCCTCCGGGAGAAATTACCTTATGAAAGGTGAGCGCTGCCGTTGAGGGAGGTGACGCCAACTGCAGCAACGAGATAACAGCGACACATACGAGGCTCTTTATTTTCCACTTGAAATGAGTCATGACACGACTCCTTCCATTGTTTACCTGTGTGATTGAGGAAGAGATTCAAGTTCTATAAGCAGGATCTGCCCAGGGTTCAGGTATGGGAGTGGGACCCCTTCAGAGACCAGTAGCTCGCCATCGAAGACAAGAGGCTCTCGCCTTTCCCCGTCCAGCCATGTCGGCCCGTTAATTTGGTGCAGCGAGGGAGTAAAGCTACCGTCGAGCGCGCGAACCCGATAACAACGGTCTGGAGCTAAGCCTGGAAAAATAACTCTTGGAGTGTATCCTTCGCTACTTGTCTGGAGACGAGCAAAAGCAAACAAGCTCCATCCAGAGTCTTCTGCGACTATTCCTCGTAAGATGCAACCTTCTGGGACAAAATCAGCATTAATCGTTATTCCAGAATGTAAGCGATGACGATATGACTTGTAGATTTCAACCCATTTACGCAGTTCATCTAGCTCTTCGGGCGAGCAGGATAACAAATCCCATTCAATCCCTGCATGGCCGAAAAGCGCAGCGGCCATTCTGGTTCCCAAATCGGTCGTTCGATGGGTCGTGTGGGCAATTCGATCGCCAACATGCATCCCGATGAATTCCGGAGGGACTAGCAACTCAGTACTTTGATGAATCCGCACTCGCTCGAGAGGATCGATACAGTCTGACGCCCAAACTCTATCTGCATAGCGCAGAATTCCAAGATCGATACGTCCACCCCCGCTCGAACAACTCTCGATTTCAAGAGCGGGGAAGCGCGAACGTAAACGCTGCAGGAGCTCATAAAGCGCATTGGTCTGTTGGTGAACACTCACACGACCCGAGGGAAGCGAAATTGCAGCGAATAAGTCGCGATTGTGATCCCATTTGATGTAGTCGACTTTATACTCCTCAACGATTGCGCTAATGCGCTCTTCTAGGTACGAGCTCACTTCTTTGCGCGATAAGTCAAGGACAAATTGGTGCCTCCAACTTAAAGTGCCCAACTCGCCGAGAACCCAATCTGGATGTTGCCGGGCTAAATCAGAATTTAAATTGACCATTTCAGGCTCGAACCAGAGCCCAAATTCCATCCCCAGTTCGTGCACACGATTTGATAACTTTGTCAGCCCATACGGCCAAACTTCAGGATCAACAAACCAATCACCTAGGCCAGCATGATCATCACGTCTTCCCCGAAACCATCCATCGTCGAGCACAAACCGCTCGATACCGAGAGAAGCAGCAGAACGCGCAAGGTTGATTAGCCGTTCCTCGTCATGTTGAAAATAGACAGCCTCCCAGGTATTTAGAGAAACTGGACGCGGTTTCTTGCCAAGTGGATGCCAACTCCGGACGTAAGTGTGGACGCACTTCGAAAGCCCATCAAGTCCGCGATCACTCCACATAAAGAGAGCGATTGGAGATTCATACTCCTCGCCGGGAAGGAGGATAATTTCCCCATCTTGTAGAAGCTCTCCCCCACCCAAGACTGCCGAATGGACGCCACACCCCTCAGGGAGGCGTTCAGCTACAACTTCACAATTCCCGCTCCAAGCAATGTGACATCCCCATACTTCGCCACCCCTAAACGAGAATCCACGTGTTCCAAGTACCGTCAAATAAGGGGAATCATGCCCCGGCTTTCCTCGAAAGGCGCCCCTTCTCCAGGTTCCATTCTGAAGTTGCTGACGCTGCAGTTCGCGTTCGTGTGCCCATTTTCCACTGCAATCAACCAATTCTTGCGCCCGCAAGGGTAATGGAAGCAAGCAGTTGAGAGCGGAAACAAACAGTTTTTCTCCGTGCCTACTTGCGTTTCGAACAATGGATTTCGCAGAAAGGACCCCAGAATTATCTAGTTCGAAGCTCTGGGTTACTTCCGCAAGAACTTCACTCGTATCATCACATTTGCTGACAGATTGACGAGCACGATAGACAATCTTGATCGTTCTAGAATCCGCTGTTATCTGTTCCGCGAAGAACGGAAAGACTTTTCCTTCATCCGTACACCATTGAATTGCTGGAGTTCCAGAGTTCCCCTGAAAGACGGTGTCCAGCAATCCTCTTGTACGCGGACGGTCGAATGAACTATTCATCACCGATGCAAAACTGGTATCAGCGATCTGCTGAACCTGGGCATCGCTGAGACGTCTTCCCCAATGGACAACATACGGGGAAACATCCTTCGCTAATGCGACGGCAAAACTGACATGATCAGAATGAATGCAATGTACTTGGTATCCGTCTGATTGAGCTTTCATAGCGCATCTCCAAAACCATTCTTGACACCGTAAATTAATACCGTTACTCTTTCGTGTCAACAGAGCAAAGATGCTTCAACGTTAATTTCGAGGTCACCATGGGCAGCAGCTCCCTCACACAATCCCAACGGCTAATTCTCACTGACCATTGGGAACTCTCATGCGATACACGGTTACGCCTACACTTGTTTCCCCATTCTGCCAACGCACAGACCGAGATCACTTTCGGACTAACAACGAACACGGGGATAATCGGCCTCACGCCCTCTTTAATCAAAACAACATCGCGAGAAGTTGATGAGCAGTACACAGCCCTCTTTGGCAAGAAAAGCGGCAATCATTGCGTTCATCATCTGGAACATTGCTTATTCTTCGAAGAGAACGGAATCGAATGGAATCTCTATCTCCGAGAATGTACCGATGGATTAGCCTTTCGCTACGAACTTCACTCATCTGCACACCTCAAGGTTCTGAGCGAA
>CAKAPY010000153.1 GCA_916719935.1 uncultured Actinomyces sp.
AGCGCGAACCTTCGTTCAGCAGCAGGTCTACTCCAAGCTCACCGACTGGTTCGATGCACACCCGGCGGATGCCAAGGCAATTATCCAGAAGGGCCAGGCAGCTCAGGCTGCACGTGTTGCCGCTCGAAAGGCACGCGAAGCTACTCGTCGTAAGGGCGTACTGGAATCGGCCTCGATGCCCGGTAAGCTGCGCGACTGCTCCTCGCGAGTTCCCGAAGAATGTGAAATCTTCATCGTCGAGGGTGACTCCGCAGGCGGCTCAGCCGTCGGCGGACGCGACCCCGAACACCAGGCAATTTTGCCGATCCGAGGCAAGATTTTGAACGTGGAAAAGGCCCGCCTCGACCGCGCACTGAGCTCGGATACGATTCGTTCCCTCATCACCGCATTCGGAACGGGAATCGGTGAAGACTTCGACCTGGCGAAACTGCGCTACGGCAAGATCGTCATCATGGCCGACGCCGACGTTGACGGTCAGCACATTGCAACCCTGTTGCTCACTCTGCTGTTCCGCTACATGCGTCCCCTGGTTGAACAGGGACACACCTTCATTGCTATGCCTCCGCTGTACCGCATCAAGTGGTCCAATGCAGAGCACGAATTCGCTTACTCAGACAAGGAACGCGACGAAATGCTTGCCGCGGGAGCCGCAGCAAATCGCAGGCTTCCCAAGGAAGGTGGCATCCAGCGCTACAAGGGTCTGGGTGAGATGAATGATCACGAGCTGTGGGAAACCACCATGGATCCCGAGCACCGCATCCTCAAGCAGGTCACTCTCGAAGATGCAGCAGATGCCGATGAAACCTTCACCATCTTGATGGGCGACGACGTCGAGAGGCGCCGCACGTTTATCCAGCGCAACGCCACCGACGTGCGCTTCCTCGACATCTAAAGCCCAGCGACGAGGCCACAACGCATGTGCGGCCTCGTCAGTAGAAAACGAAACGAAGGACCAAAGTGAGCGACGAACAAACAGTCGATGCCGGACACATCCGTGACGTCGAACGTATTCGCCAGGTCGACCTGCAGAAGGAAATGCAGCGCTCCTACCTCGACTACGCCATGAGCGTTATTGTCGGACGCGCGCTGCCCGATGTTCGTGACGGACTTAAGCCCGTCCACCGCCGCATCCTCTACGCGATGTACGACGGCGGTTACCGTCCCACCTCTTCATTCTCGAAGTCATCGCGTATCGTCGGTGACGTCATGGGTAACTACCACCCGCACGGTGACGCAGCGATCTACGATGCACTTGCGCGCTTGGTGCAGCCCTGGTCTTTGCGCTACCCCTTGGTCGCCGGTCAGGGTAACTTTGGTACCCCCGGTAACCTGGGCCCCGCAGCACCTCGTTACACCGAATGTAAGATGGCGCCTCTGGCTATGGAAATGGTCCGTGACATCGACGAAGAATGCGTTGATTTCCAGGACAACTACGATGGCCGCAACCAGGAACCAACCATTCTTCCCTCGCGTTTCCCCAACGTCTTGGTGAATGGTTCGGAAGGTATCGCCGTCGGTATGGCGACCCGTATTCCTCCGCACAACCTGCGTGAGGTTGCACGCGGCGTGCAGTGGGCGCTTGAGCACCCCGAGGCCTCGCGAGAGGAACTCCTTGAGGCCCTCCTCAAGCTGATCCCCGGTCCCGACTTCCCAACGGGCGCAACCATTTTGGGACGTCGTGGAATTGAAGACGCATACCGTACGGGACGCGGGTCCATCACCCAGCGCGCGGTTGTCAACGTGGAGGAAATCCACGGACGCCAGTGCTTGGTGGTCACCGAGCTTCCCTATCAAGTCAACCCCGACAACCTGGCAGACAAGATTGCTCAGCTGGTTCGTGACGGTCAGATCCAAGGTATTGCGGATATTCGCGATGAAACTTCGGGCCGTACCGGTCAGCGACTGGTCATTGTCCTCAAGCGTGATGCAGTTGCCAAGGTCGTTTTGAACAACCTGTACAAGCGCACCTCTCTGCAAGAGAACTTCTCAGCAAACATGCTTGCGCTGGTCGACGGTGTTCCGCGAACCCTGTCGATTGACGGCTTTATCCGCCACTGGGTTGCCCACCAGATCGAAGTGATCGTGCGCCGCACGCAGTTCCGCCTGCGTAAGGCTCAAGAGCGTCTGCACATCTTGGACGGTTACCTCAAGGCTCTCGATGCCTTGGATGAGGTCATTGCCTTGATCCGTCGCTCGCCCACGGTCGATGAGGCACGCAGCGGCTTGATGGAGCTGCTGGATGTTGATGAGATCCAAGCCGACGCAATCCTAGCCCTGCAGCTGCGCCGACTGGCAGCACTGGAACGTCAGAAGATCTTGAACGAGCACGCGGAACTGCGCGCACGCGTTGAAGATCTGCAGGATATCTTGGCTAAGCCTGAGCGTCAGCGCGCGATCATCTCCGAAGAACTTGGCGAAATCGTTGAGAAGTTCGGCGATGAGCGTCGTACCACCATCGTTCCCTTCGATGGGGAAATGTCGATGGAAGACCTCATCCCCGAAGAGGATGTTGTCGTCACCATCACCCGCGATGGTTTCGCAAAGCGTACTCGTACTGATAACTACCGTTCTCAGAAACGAGGCGGTAAGGGCGTTCGCGGAACTCAGCTGCGCGGCGATGACGTAGTTGAGCACTTCTTCGTCACGACCACGCACCATTGGCTGTTGTTCTTCACGAACCTCGGTCGCGTTTACCGTGCGAAGGCCTACGAGATTCCCGAAGGCGGTCGCGATGCCAAGGGTCAGCACGTTGCAAATCTTCTGGCATTCCAGCCCGAAGAGCGCATTGCGCAGGTCCTGGCAATCCGCACCTACGAGGACGCACAGTACCTGGTGCTGGCAACGAAGTCCGGCCTCGTGAAGAAGACCCCGCTGGAGATGTACAACTCTCCGCGAAGTGGCGGCATCATTGCCGTTAACCTGCGTGAGGACGAAGAGGGCAAGCCGGATGAGCTGGTTTCGGCTCAGCTAGCTAATGCGGATGACGATCTGCTGCTGGTGTCTCGCGATGGTCAGGCCGTGCGCTTCGCTGCAACGGACGAGCAACTGCGACCCATGGGTCGATCCACCTCTGGCGTTCGCGGTATGAAGTTCCGCGGCGATGATGAGCTCTTGACCATGGATGTTCCTCGCGAAGGAACGGACCTGCTGATCGTGACCGATTCCGGTTATGCCAAGCGCACTCCCATTGAGGAATACCCGACCAAGGGTCGTGGAACCATGGGTGTCCGCGTGGGTCGTCTGGTTGAAGAACGTGGCGGGCTTGTTGGCGCATTGGTTGTTGATCCTGAAGAAGACATCATGGTGATCACCGAGTCTGGCAAGCTTGTCCAGGTCAATGCCTCGGATGTGCGCCCGACTGCGCGTAACACCATGGGTGTCATCTTTGCTCGTCCCGATGGGGACGATCGCATCATTGCAGTGACTCGTAACCCCGAGCGCGACATTGATGAAGAAGAGTCTGAGGAGGCGCAAGCACAGGACAATTCTTCGCAAAGTAATGACGAAACCCCTGCTGAGGATGTAGCGTCAGAACATGACGACTCACAGGAGGTTCAGGAATGAGTGATCACGCATCGAATGACCGCGATGACCTTCCCCGCCAGGTTGACCTCGCCATCGTGCGAGTGGACCCCTGGGGAGTCATGAAGGTTGCCTTCCTGCTCAGCGTGGCATTGGGTATCGCACTGGTCGTTGCAGTCATGATCCTGTGGCTCATGCTCAACGCGATGCATGTCTTCGCTTCAGCGGAAAGCTTCCTGCAGTCCATTGGCGCATCTCAGATGGTCTCACTTCTGGATTACGTCAGGCTTCCGAAGGTCATGGCCTACACGACTCTCATTGCGGTGATGAACGTCGTTCTGCTCACTGCACTGTCGGCCTTGGGAACCTTCCTGTACAACTTGGTCGCCTCGCTGGTCGGTGGCATCAAGGTGACACTGATGGATGAGTGAGCTTTAAGTTCCACTGTGTGGGGGTTGGTGCGCGGCACCGACCCCCACACGTGTATTCAGGCTGTGCTTATGGTGGTTCAATGGCGTTTTTCTAGTGCTTCAACGCGGGGAACGCTAATGAGTGGGCGACGTCACCAGAAAACAATTTTGCGTGAGTCACCATGCGCATGTACTATTTAACGCGTGCCTTTCGGCATGGCAATGGGCCTATAGCTCAGTAGGTTAGAGCGCAGTCCTGATAAGACTGAGGTCGGTG
>CAKAPY010000154.1 GCA_916719935.1 uncultured Actinomyces sp.
GTAACGGGGCGTCCGTCACGTGCTTGCGCTTCCAAGAGAGGAGGTAATGCATGGCGAATTTTATCCGCCCCCATACGCGTGATGAAGGTCAGGCGCCCTTCTTCACCCTCCGGATTCAAACGGTCAACCAGACGGCGCATATCATCAATTGATGTCGTCGATCCTAGTTTGACGCCAATGGGATTACGTACATGTGCAAGCAATTCAACATGGGCATCGTCAACGCCACGGGTACGTTCGCCAATCCACAAGAAGTGACCGGAAGTGTTGTAAGGATCCCCAGTGCGCGAATCGATTCGGGTCATTGCAGACTCGTAATCCAGAAGCAGGGCTTCGTGAGAGGAGAAGAGATCGACGCTACGCATCTGGGCCGCACTCGACACACCTGCTGCCTCAAGGAACTTCACCGCACGGTGAATCTCCTCAGCAAGAGACTCATAACGCGCATAAGCCGGATTAGCAGTAAAACCACGATTCCAGTGATGCACAAGCCGCAAGTCAGCATAGCCACCTCGAGTGAAGGCACGAATCAAATTCAGCGTCGATGCGGCGTGATGATACAAATCCAACAAGCGCGTGGGATCTGGAATGCGCGACTCGGGAGTGAATTCGAAGGAATTCACAGCATCACCGCGGTATGAGGGAAGCGTGACGTCTCCACGGGTCTCCATGTCTGAAGAGCGCGGCTTCGCATACTGGCCCGCAATTCGCCCAATCTTAATCACAGGCAAAGACGCACCATAGGTCAAGACAACGGCCATCTGGAGAAGAGTTTGGATCTTCAGACGCAAATGGTCAGCTGTCGCCTCGGCAAAAGTTTCAGCGCAATCACCGCCCGTGAGGACGAAGGCCTCACCGCGTGAGGCGGCAGCGAGGTTCGTTCGCAGATCGTCGACCTCACCAGCGAAAACCAAGGGAGGCTGACGACGCAACTCAGCCAATACGGAATCGAGTGCCTCAGGATCCGGGTAGCTCGGCTGTTGAAGCGCACGCTTGGAGCGCCAAGCTTCCCATGAAGCAGATTCTTCTAAACCGGCAGGAGCAAAGAGTTCAGGTGCGCCGGGGCGCAGCGAAAAATCGCCACGCCCCGGGAAAGAAGATGAAACCATCGTCACTGCGCTGCAGACACAGGCTGGCCGATCTGTGAGAGCAGATCGGTGAACCACGGCTGCGTGATGTCGAAAGGCTTACCACCGGCAATGCGCGGGAAGGCAATCGCAGAAAGCTGGTCGCCATTCTCTTCATCCTGACCGATGACACCGCTTTCACCGCGCAGTGCGCACTCGACGGCAAGATCACACATCTGCTTGATCAGTGCGAGATCTTCTTCGTGTGCTGCTGCCGCGCGTGAGTAGTAACCGGACTTCTGAACCATCACCTTTTCGGCACCAATAAGCGCTGCAAACTTGCGCGCGAACCACTGGCCGGGGTTGATGGTGTCGAGCTTAACGTGGCCGAAGGGATCACGCTGGACCTCTTCGCCATTGGCTTCCATCTCGGCAATGATCTCGGGAAGGCCCGCACCTTCTGAAAGGAAGATGTTGACGTTGCCCTGCTCATCCATGATTGCCTTCAAGCGTTCGGCCTCGCCGGCAATGTCAAGAGCAGCCTCGGGAACGTAAACGCCGTGGACATCCCAACGCTCACGGGTCAAGCCCAAGGAAGGCGCCCAGTTCTTGCTATCGAGCAGCTCATGGTAGCGACGAGCGGTCTCTGCCGTGAGGTAACCACAGTTACGCCCCATGCACTCGTGAACAATGAGCATACGGGGGTTCGAGCGGTGTTCGCCGATGACATTAAATGCGAAACGTGCACCTTCGTCCGCCGCGGTCCATGCGCCCAGGGACTGACGAATCGGAACAACGTCATTATCAATGGTCTTAGGAAGGCCAACCACGGTCAGTTCGTAGTTGTGCTCGTGCAGGTAGGCTGCGAGATCTGCTGCGGTCGTGTTTGTGTCGTCACCACCAATGGTGTGCAGAACATCAACACCATCCTTGCGCAGCTGCTCAGCAGCAAATGCAAGCGGATCGACGCCTTCTTCAACCAAGCCTCGGTCGACAAGGTTCTTTGCATTGGTCAGCTTGACGCGAGAATTACCGATGGGTGAACCACCAAACTCGCGAAGAATACCTGCGTTACGGCGTCCTTCTTCGTCGACGACAACATAGTTGCCGGTCAGAAGGCCGTGGTAGCCGTACTGGTAAAGGATGATTTCTACCTCGGGAGCAACCTGGGTGTAGCGCTCGATGAGATCACCAACAGCAGCCGAAAGACAGGGGGCAAAGCCACCAGCGGTCAAGAGAGCAACACGACGAACCGTCATGAGTCAACCTTTCAGTGTTCTTCACGCGCAGCAAGAGAAGCGCGCCAGTAACTTATCTTATCGAGAGTGTAGTTTCTTCGCCGTCCCGGACCTTTTTCTGGGACACGGCAATGTCACTATCAGTCTTCATCCCCAGATTCGTCTGTTACTTCGGGGATCTGTTCAACGTCTTCTTCGGGTGCAGTCGGAACCTGAACCTCAGGGGCCTCACGCCCACCGGGCGCGCTCTTCCCGTTCGAGGGGACCGGGCCGTCAAAAGCGCCTTCCTCGGCAAGCTGCGCTTTCACATCAGCAGCATAGAGATCGACGTACTCCTGGCCAGACAGGAGCATCAGGTTGTACATAATTTCATCGGTGATCGCGCGAAGAACGTAGCGGTCTTTATCCAGTCCTTTGTAGCGGCTGAAATCCAAGGGCTCTCCGATGACCATACCGATATTGGTTCTCGAAGGAATTTTCTGTCCGATTGGCTGAGCCGCATGCGTGCCGATCATCGCCACAGGAATGACAGGAGCACCGGATAAAAGTGCTAGACGCGCGACACCCGTCTTCCCACGATACAGGCGCCCATCGGGACTACGAGTACCCTCGGGGTAGATTCCAAAAAGTTCACCTTCGCCCAGGCGCTTGAGTCCAGCCTTCAATGCGGCTTCAGATGCGCGGCCGCCAGTGCGATCAACGGGAATAGTGCCAACAGCACGCATGAATTCCTTCGTTGCCCAACCCTTAAGACCGGTACCTGTGAAGTAGTCGGCTTTACCCATGAACACAACCTCACGGTCAATCATCATGGGCAGAAAAACAGAGTCCCAGACAGCGTTGTGGTTAGAAGCGAGGATCGCCGGACCGCTCTTAGGGATGTTTTCTTTCCCGCGGATCCACGGACGATACGCAGCCTTGAGAATCGGAGTGCCCGTCAGCTTCAGTGCTTGATACAGACCCATGTTTCCTCCACCCGGATCAACCGCTAGCATCGTGGTTATGACCAATGGTTCTACTGTACAGCCCGAGAGGCGAAAAACCGCAATGATCCCAGCTTGGGATCAAGCTCTTTGGCTGGTAGTAGACCTAGAAACAACTGGACTGAGTTCCCGCGATACCATCATTGAAATCGGGGCAGCAGTCTACGAGAACCGCGAGCTTGTCGATAGTTTTTCAGCCCTCATCAACCCTGGAAGTCCGTTGCCTTCGTTCATTACTGCTTTGACTGGACTCAACGATGAAACGCTCGCCCACGCCCCGGATCTCCATACTGTTTTTTCGCATTTTTGCAGATGGGCAGAGCATCTCAGCGATCAGGGACAAATTTCAGGCCTTATCGCACACAATGTCGCCTTTGATTGGGGGTTCCTTGAGCGAGCTCAACGGACCTGCGGTATCCCACTCCCCCGTTTTCAGCCTATTGACACACTGTCAATGGCTCGCGCCTTACTTCCAACTGAGGTACCCAACCACAAGCTCACGACGCTGCGTGAACACTTCGAATTAGGTGGCGGCCAGCATCGCGCACTGGACGATGCCCTGGCCACGGGCATGTTGTTCTACAAATTGTGTGAATGCGCAGAAAGTCTTGGAAAAGATCCCCTTGCCTGCTGTTCCCCTGCGTATCCTTTATCCTCATAATTCCCGAGGCCGCGCGTACTTGCGTTGAAAAGGACGAGTTTCAGCGACGCTGACGCAGAAGTTCCGCGAGGGCTTCTTGAAGCTCCTGTGAATCAAATGGCGCGCTGACGATACGGCTCGCACCTGCCCATGTTGCCAGCCAGTCATCTTGAGGACGAGCCGTGAGCATCAGGATTGGAGGAACATCCTGGCGGGTACCAGCGAGCTCCTTTGCGACGGACATGCCGCCT
>CAKAPY010000155.1 GCA_916719935.1 uncultured Actinomyces sp.
AGGGACGCGGAGAGGTTGCGACCCTTAAGGATGGAATCAACAATCGCCTTACGGTCAACGGCATGGGCAACTGCCTTACGAACATGAATGTCGTCGAAAGGTGCCACGCCTTGATCAAAGGTCAGGCCCACATAGGAACGGTCAGATTCGGTGAGAACCTTGACCCCATCGATAGATTCAAACTGAGAAACCTGATCGGTGGGAAGCTGCGTTGCGATATCGATCTGGCCGCTACGCTGAGCCAACAATCGAGCATTCTCATCTGAGAAGAAATCGAACTCGATCTTCTGTGCGGGAGTGTCGCCGCCCCACCATGTGCCGCTCTTTTCAAAAACAGCCTTCGAATCGGGCTGGAAAGAGGTCGCCTTGTAGGGGCCGGTACCCATGATGAGGTCCTTGGAGGAACCATAGGACTGCGCGGCTTCGTAGAACGACTTTTCGGTGATCCACAGGCCACCGTTTGCTGTCACGGTCCATCCAAAGTTTTCGGCGGGAGCAGGAAGCGTAATAGTAATCTCCCACTCGCCAGTCTGAGTTGCTTCAACGCCCTTGGCCCAGTAAACCGCCGATGAGGGGGACTTATCGGGATCCTTCGCAATATCAATCGAGAAGAGGACGTCCTGAACGGTCACGGGGTTACCATCTTGGAACTTTGCGTCCTTACGGATCTGGAAAACCCAGGTCTTCGCATCGTCGGTGCGGTAGTCCGTCGCGATTGCAGGAACCAGCTTGCCGTCCTTATCGACAGCAAGGAGCCCTTCGGAGGTCACCTGGGCAACGTAGTAGTTGATAATGCCAGTCTCGTGAGCGATGTCCAAGGTAGACAGAGAACCGGGAAGACCAACTGTCACCGTATCGTTCTTTGCTCCCGATTGTGCCGATCCGGCATTTTTCGGTGCACAGGCTGCCAGCGAAGCGCACATGAGGACAGCTGCTGTAGCTAGTGCGGCTGCTTTTGTGGTGATGCGTGAAGCTGGCATCCTGATCTCCTTCAATTAGTTCATAGTGACGTCGAATAGTCTTTGAATAAAGCACGGAAACTCGCGCCATAAATAAAGATATGGCCCAAAGCCCTTGGTTCGCGACTCGTGCCACTTCGTGGGCGTTTGTAACACTCACTGTTGAGGAACGCAACAATAGACGAACACTTAGTCACCGCTTGAATTCATGCCTTTTCGGGGTACAGGAAGACTCGAGTAAGGTGATCAAGAGCGCATACTGTTGAAACAACATCTTCCACGGCGATATGTTCATCATGAGCGTGGAGCTGGGAGTAGACCTGCCCCAAAGTTGCTCCAGAAGAACAGGAGCCAAAACCGTACCCCACTCCCCCTTTGTGGCGTCCAACTCGAAGGTCGGAACCACCAGGGAAGAGAATAGGAACAACCTTCGCCCCGGGGTTCGTCTGCGTCAAAGTCTCCTCGATTGCCCGGTACAGTTTTGTGTCGATTGACGAGGCCGTGGCCAGCTCGCTCAACAAACGCTCGATGGTCACGTGGTCAGCAAGCTCTCCCAAGGCCTCGGTAATCGCACGATCAACATCATCATCGCTTTGCCCCGGAAGGGTACGGATATCCAGCTCCAGTTCTCCGGATGAAGGGAGAACGTTAATAGGACCGCCGGCGCGAACAACCGTTTGCGCAACGGTCATATGCGAGACTGCGTGGGCATACGCCGCAAGGTCACCGAATTCGCTATAGTCCCCGCGATATGTACCGCTAATCAAAGACTCTTCAATTTCTGAATCAAATTCAAAAGCGTTGACAAATCCAGCCCAAATCTCGTCACTGGCCTGTGGCCACTGCGCTTGAGACAGAGCTTGCGAAACTCGAGCGAGCATTTCAACCGCGCTGACACGTCCCAAAGGAATCGAGCCATGTCCGGCATCTCCACGCACATGAAGGCGACGCTGAGCAGCCCCTTTTTCACCAACAATGACAACAACACTGTCTGCGCCGCGAGCGCCGCGAATATGGGCGCCTCCCATCTCAGAGAGCTGAGCATCCCAAGGGAAAGCATCCGAGCGGTGTTCACCGATCCACGGAACGCCAAGTCCGCCTCGTGCTTCTTCGTCCGCAGCGGCGACGAAGGTCAGGGTTCCCGCGGGGCGAGCTCCACCTCGGGAAACTTCTTCGGCAAGGCGCCGGGTGACAACTGCCATCGCCGCGGTCAAGTGAAGCATATCGACGCTTCCTCGCCCCCAAATACTTCCCTCACTGATCTCACCTGCAAAGGGCGGATGGGTCCAGTGCTTCTCATCAACAGGGACAACATCGGTGTGCCCAAGGAAAGTCAGGGGCTGCGCTGAAGGATCACTGCCGCGCAAAGTGACAACCAAAGTAGTACGACCTGGGTGAGGCTCAATGCGTTCAACTTCGACGGGTAGCCCAGCGAAGAAGGTTTCAAATAGGTGTGCAGCAGCCTCTTCATTGCCAGAATCGGGGGTGAGGTCATTGACGGAAGCGAGTGCGATGAGGCGCTGGAGGAGATCGATAGTTTCCTCACCAATGTCGTGGTGCGCGAGCGTATTCATCGATTCTCCTTGTCATGTGATCATTTGTGCTCCTTCAAGACTACTCAGCATGACTAGTGGCGCATATGCAGATCACGAAGAGAGCAGATGTTACGGACGCGAGTAGCCAGGCGCAATCGGTGCGCGCACTGGACCGATATGCCCGAGAAAAGTAGGCTTGGACGGTAATAAGTCCACGACTCGGATGGAGAATATGTATGAGCGCTCAGCGCCAGGCCGAACCAACCTCGCTGCCCGCACCCCAGGTGCCGGACAAGGTCGCCACTGAAGGCCTCGAAGCCCAGTGGAACCAGCGTTGGGAAGATCAGGGAACCTATCGTTTTGATCGAAGCCGCCCCCGCCAAGAGGTCTACTCGATCGACACTCCCCCGCCCACGGTTTCGGGTTCACTTCACGTCGGCCACGTGTTCTCGTACACGCACACCGATGTCGTCGCGCGTTTCCAGCGAATGCTGGGCAAATCAGTCTTCTACCCCATGGGCTGGGACGACAACGGCCTGCCCACCGAGCGCCGCGTGCAAAACTACTTTGGGGTTCGCGTCGATGCGACCCTCCCCTATGATCCAAATTTCGAGCCCCCTCATGTCGGCGGCGAAGGCAAGTCCATCAAGGCTCGCGATCAGGTACCGATCTCGCGTCGTAACTTCGTGGAGCTGTGCGAGCGCTTGACCGTCGAAGACGAGAAGCACTTCGAGGACCTGTGGCGCCACTTGGGCCTGTCGGTTGACTGGACTCAGAACTACCAGACCATCGGTACTCGTGCCCGCAAGGTTGCCCAGGCTGCGTTCCTGCGCAATCTCGAGCGCGGAGAGGCCTACCAAGCTGAGGCTCCTGGCCTGTGGGACGTGACCTTCCAGACCGCGGTTGCTCAGGCTGAGCTTGAAAGCCGCGAATACCCGGGCTTCTACCACCGTCTCGCCTTCCACATCACCGACCCCGCGCGCGCTGCCGAGGCCGCTGCAGCCGGTGCGCCGGTTGAGAACGGTGTTGATGTCTGCATTGAGACGACTCGTCCCGAACTTCTTCCCGCGTGTGTAGCGTTGATCGCTCACCCCGACGACGAGCGCTACAAGCCTTTGTTCGGAACTACGGTTGCCTCCCCTGTTTTCGGTGTTGAGGTCCCTGTTCTTCCCCACCCCGAGGCGGAGATGGACAAGGGCGCCGGTATCGCCATGTGCTGTACTTTCGGTGACACGACCGATATCGATTGGTGGCGCGACCTGAACCTTCCACTGCGCACCGTTTTGCGCAAGGACGGCCGCCTGCAGACCGAAACCCCCGAGTGGATCACCACCGATGAGGGTCGCGAGGCCTTCGCTGAGCTTGCGGGGAAGACGACCTTCTCTGCTCGCGAGGTCTTGGTGGCGCGCCTCGAGGCAAGCGGCGAGATGCGTGGTGAACCCCAGAAGACGATGCGTCAGACGAACTTCTTCGAAAAGGGTGACAAGCCCCTGGAGATCGTGACTTCGCGTCAGTGGTACATCCGTAACGGTGGCAAGCCGTGGGTCAACCCTGCGACTGGCAAGGACCTGAACGAGGAACTCATTGAGCGCGGTAAGGAGCTGGAGTTCCACCCGGACTTCATGCGCGTGCGCTACGAGAACTGGGTGCGCGGCCTCAACAACGACTGGC
>CAKAPY010000156.1 GCA_916719935.1 uncultured Actinomyces sp.
TTTCGCCAGAAAACCTTGCGAACCCTCATTACCGAGGCGCACAGGTCGATTGATTTCTTTACTTAACGGGTGTCGGGGCAGTGGAAGCGCCCCGACACCCGTCTATTAATGCGTTGATGGGTGATGCTTATATGTCGAGATTTCGGTATTACTTGCCTTTGTTGTGAAATCCCATGAGATTGTCTCAATCCCGTTGTAGCTCGATTGAGGAACCCCAACGCACTGGCAGCGAGGGGGGGAAGCACTGCAGACTCAGGTAACACGCAACTTGCCTCCATATCGCCACTGACACGGTGCATCGCTGCTTGTACAACAGACATTACGCCGGAGACTGAAAGCCTACAAGCAGTTTCAACTTTCAGACTCCTGCTTTTAAATGTGTGTTGCATTGATAGCACAAAGCTCAGTGGGTGGTGAGGTTTCGAGAACCTCACCACCCACTGAGCTTTTCCTGCGCTTGTTGTTACGCAGGATTAAAAGTGTTTACTCTTCGCCGGCGTGATCCGCTCCGGAAATCGCGTAGTTGAACAGCTGATAGCGGTCGATTGCCTGCTGAACAACCGAAGGATCAATCTGACCACGGTCAGCGAGCGCCTTCAAAACACGAACCGTCATAGACTCAGCGTCGATGTGGAACCAACGGCGGGCCGCGCGACGAGTATCAGAGAAGCCGAAGCCATCAGCGCCCAAGACGTAGTAGTCACCGGGCACCCACTGACGAATCTGGTCGGGCAGAAGGCGGTCAAAGTCAGAAGACGCCACGAAGGGGCCTTCGGTTCCCTGCAGCTGGCTGGAAACGAAGGGTGTGCGCTGAGGCTCGTTCGGGTGGAGGAAGTTGAACTCTTCCACGTCCAGCGCCTCGCGACGAAGCTCGGTCCACGAGGTGACCGACCAAACTGCTGCATCGACACCCCAATCACGTGCAAGCAGCTCTCGTGCCTCGCGTGCCCACGGCACGCCGACACCGGATGCGAGCAGCTGAGCCTTCGGGCCTCCGAAGTTCGCGTGATCGTCGACTTTGTAGATGCCCTTAATAAGTCCGTTGACATCAAGGTTTTCGGGCTCTGCGGGCTGGTGAATGGGCTCGTTGTACACCGTCAGGTAGTACATGACATTCGGATCGCGTCCACCTGCATCGCCGTACATACGTTCAAGGCCGTCGGCCATGATGTGCCGCAATTCGTAGGCATAAGCGGGATCGTACGTAACAAAGGCATGGTTCGTAGATGCCAGAACGGGGGAGTTACCGTCCATGTGCTGCAGGCCTTCACCGGTGAGGGTTGTACGCCCTGCGGTTGCACCGATAACGAAGCCCTTTGAAAGCTGATCGCCGGCAGCCCAGAACTGGTCGCCCGTGCGCTGGAACCCGAACATCGAATAGAAGATGTAGAAGGGAACCATCGGCAGGTTGTGAGTGGCATAGGCGGTACCGACCACCTGGAATGCTGCCGCACTACCGGCCTCGGTAATACCGGTGTGTAGAACCTGACCTTGCTCAGACTCGCGGTAGGACAGCATCATATCTGCGTCAACCGGAGTGTAGGCCTGACCCGTCGTGTTGAAGATCTTCGCCGAGGGGAAGATTGCATCCAGACCGAAGGTGCGTGCCTCGTCAGGAATGATCGGAACGAAGTACTTGCCGACGTTCTTGTCCTTGATGAGGTCCTTGATCAGGCGCACCAAAGCCATAGTGGTGGCAACTTCGAGCTTGCCGGATCCCTTGGAAAGGGCCTCGAAAGGCTTTGAGGGAAGCTCAGGAAGCTTCGGCTGGTGATCGCGGCGCTCGGGAACCCAACCGCCAAGCTTCTCACGCAGTTCCTTCATGTACAGCAGAGCAGGGTGATCTGCCGGCGGCATGTAATAGGGAGGCATGTAGGGATCGCGTTCCAGCTCCTCATCGGTGATGGGAAGCTGCAGACGATCGCGAAGAAGCTTCGCGTCTTCCACGGTGAGCTTCTTCATCTGGTGCGTCGAGTTACGACCAGCGAAGTGGCTACCCAGCGCATAGCCCTTAATAGTGTGAGCCAAGATAACGGTCGGTTGACCGGTGTGCTCGGTTGCAGCCTTGTAGGCGGCGTATACCTTTCGGTAGTCGTGACCGCCGCGCTGCAACGCCCAAATCTGATCGTCGGTCCAGTTTTGAACCATTGCCTTGGTCCGCGGATCGCGGCCAAAGAAGTGCTCCCGAATGTATGCGCCATCATTTGCGCCGAAGGTCTGGTAGTCACCATCCAGAGTTTCGTTCATCAAGTGAACAAGCGCATCATCCTTATCTGAGGCCAAGAGCTGGTCCCAACCGCGACCCCAGATGACCTTAATAACGTTCCAACCTGCACCCTTGAAGAAGGCCTCGAGTTCCTGGATGATCTTGCCATTGCCGCGAACCGGACCATCAAGGCGCTGCAGGTTGCAGTTCACAACGAAAGTCAGGTTGTCGAGTCCCTGCTGCGCGGCAAGCTGAAGCATGCCTCGAGATTCGGGCTCGTCCATTTCGCCATCGCCCAAGAAGGCCCATGTGCGCTGCAATGAGGTGTCTTTAATGCCGCGCAGGTGCAGGTACTTATCAAACCAGGCTTGGTAGATCGCCTCTGCTGGCCCGAGGCCAAGGGAGACGGTTGGGAACTCCCAGAAATTAGGGAGTTGGCGAGGGTGGGGGTAAGAGGGGAGTCCGTGAGGAGTGGAGACCTGTTGACGGAATCCGTCCATTTCTTCTTCGGAAAGACGCCCTTCAATGAAAGCGCGTGCGTAAGGTCCGGGAGAAGCGTGGCCTTGGAAGAAGACGTGGTCACCGCCGCCCGGGTGATCCTTACCGCGGAAGAAGTGGTTGAGGCCAACCTCGTAGAGCGTTGAAACCGAGGCGTAGGAGGAGATGTGCCCACCGACCTTGACGCCGGGACGCTGAGCCCTGGTTACCTGGACTGCCGCATTCCAGCGGATCCAGCGGCGGTACTGGCGTTCCATGGCCTCGTCGCCGGGGAAGTAAGGTTCTTGATCGACAGGAATCGTGTTGACGTAGGGGGTCGTGTATTCCTGAGGAAGTTGGATTCCCTTACGGCGTGCCTCATCGAGCATGTGCAGCAAGATGTAGCGTGCACGTGGGCCGCCCTTTTCTTCGATCAGGCCACTCAGTGACTCGACCCATTCTGAGGTTTCTGCGGGGTCATTGTCGGGTACCTGGCTGAGTAACCCGTTGACGACGGGGTGGTTCTCGCTCACTGGATCTCGAACTCCTCTGATTAACTTAGCGGAAGCGCCTGGTGGGGCACGCCCTCGTGCTTACAGTTCTATTTTGGTACCTGCGAGTAGAAAATGCGAGTGAAAATGGGACTTCAGACCCATGATTCGCGCCTCATTTGTCAAGGTCAAAGATGGTGCTTTGCTGAGAAAATCACAGGAATCGAGAGAAACAAAAAATAATTGCGCTGCGTGCATTACGATTGAAGCCGTGAAAAGCGATGTAACACTGTCTGTGTCGTGGCTCGAAGGGGAACTCCGGTGAGTGTCAAGCTAGGGTTCATGAAGGGCCAGATTATTCAAGAGTTCTACGTTGACGATGATGCGGATCAAGCGCTGCGCCAACTTGCTGAAGAAGAGAGCGGTAATCAGCTTGTCGATCCCGACTACGAAGATGTCGTCGATGGAACGATCGTATGGTGGCGCGCGGATGATGCCGAAGAGGAAGATCTAGCAGACCTGTTGGTCGACGCCATGTCAAACCTTGACGATGGAGGACTGATCTGGGTCTTGATTCCCAAGCCTGGGCGCCCCGGAACTGTCCCGGTTTCTGACGTTGAAGAGGCTGCTCATACTGCCGGGCTCCACGCGACTTCGGCGAGTGCGCTGGCTCCTGAATGGGCCGGAATCCGTCTAACTGCACGTTCGAGAAAGCACTGAGTTTTCGCGCGACTTTGTCTTGCGTGACCGCATTGTGCTCACTCTTTTGCAGTGTGCGCAATGCATCTCACAGCGTCTGATTCCAAGTAATTGCTGCTTGTACTCTATGCTGTACTGGTGCGTTCATTACAGAACGTGCTTTGGGCCTTTAGCTCAGTTGGCTAGAGCATCTGGTTTACACCCAGAAGGTCATCGGTTCGAGCCCGGTAGGGCCCACAGAATTGGGGTCGGAAGCCTTAAGCT
>CAKAPY010000157.1 GCA_916719935.1 uncultured Actinomyces sp.
ATCGTTCGCCTCGCTAACGTTTCCAAGGTTTACGGCATGGGCGATACCCAGGTCACCGCCCTCAATAACGTCACCGTTGACTTCTACTCTGGTGAATTCACCGCAATCATGGGCCCCTCCGGCTCGGGTAAGTCCACCATGATGCATATTCTTGCGGGACTCGATTCGCTGACCTCAGGTCGCGTGCTCATCGAAAACACAGAGATCACCGCTTTGAAAGATGCTGATCTGACGAAACTTCGCCGTGATCGTATCGGTTTCATCTTCCAGAGCTTCAACTTGATTCCCACCCTGGATGCCAAGGCAAACATCCTTCTCCCCTTGGAACTGGCGGGACAGAAAGTCGATGAAGACTGGTTCACCTTCGTTGTTTCTTCGCTGGGGCTGGAAGAACGCCTCAACCACAGGCCATCAGAACTTTCGGGTGGCCAGCAGCAGCGCGTGGCTGTCGCTCGTGCACTGATGAGCCGTCCCGCAGTCATCGTTGCTGACGAACCCACCGGTAACCTGGATTCTCACTCGACCTCAGAGGTTCTTGATCTATTGCGTCGAGCAGTTACCGAGCTGGGTCAGTCCGTCATCATGGTCACTCACGATGTTCACGCCGCAACCTACGCTGATCGCGTCTTGGTTGTCCGTGACGGCCAAATCGTGTCCGATCTTCGCAATGCCAGCGAAGAGCAGCTGAATGCCGCGTTGAGGTGACATCCGTGAGCGCAACGACACGGCTGTTGAAAGCCAATCTTCATTCCCACGGTCGCCGCTATTTCTCAACTGGCTTGGCGGTTGCCATCTCCACCGCCTTCATCGTCATCACGCTTTTGTTCTCAAATACGATGACCTCCTCGCTTACCAGTAACGTCCGTAATTCCTACCGCGGGACCACATCTGTGGTCACTTACAGTCCTTCCGAAGACGAGGCGCTGAACATGACGGCCGCCCAGTTCGGCAATGATTTCGATGCTCTCACCCAAAAGATCGCAAAGATCCAGGGCGTGACGGCGGTTGGAATTACAACGCAACACCCCATTGCAGTGAAGGCCGGCAACGATCAGACAACGATCTTCCTCTCTCCAGCGCTCGCGGAACCCCTCAGCGCAGTGAAGATGAGTGAAGGCAAAGCTCCTGCCACGGCCTCGGAAATCGTCATCCCCCAGCGCACGGCAAAGGAATCTTCCCTCAAAATTGGCGACAAACTGACAAGCCTGTCCCGTGACGAGGCGGTTTCCGCACACGAGTTCACCATCGTCGGAACCTACTCTTCGGGAAATCGAGCTTTGGCGCCGTCCTACGTGACGACAGAAGGTTTCGAGGAAAGCACGGGAACGAAGCCGACCGGTGAAATTCACGTTGCGACCAATGCACCTGCAGTGAATAAGTACGGCAACCCCTCAACTGATGATCAGGAACAGTGGACACAAAAGCTCACAACTGAGCTGGCTTCACTTAAGGGCGTCAAGGTGACGAGTGTTTCCGCAACCGTGGACGAAAGCCTGCGAGCGATTCAAATCTCATCGGCGATGCTCACCGCGATTGCACTGATCTTCCCCGCAATTGCGATCTTGGTTGCCTCGGTTGTCGTCTCTTCGACCTTCCGAGTACTGCTCCAACAGCGCAGGCGCGAATTGGCACTTCTGCGCGCACTGGGCGGAAGTACGAAGCAGGTGCGTTCTCTGGTTCGACGCGAGACCTATGCGGTTGGCGGGATTTCCTCGCTCGTCGGCATCGTCTTGGGACTCCTACTGGGCGGCTTGCTGAGCACTCTCACAGAGGACACCACTTTTGTCGATGTCATCTCCTCGATTTCGCCCCTCTATGTCGTGCTCGTGTGGCTCTTCGGTACGCTGCTGACCGTTTTCGTTGGGCGCCGACCTGCCCGCGCGGTTTCTCAAGTTCCACCGATCGCCGCACTTTCCCCGATTAACGAGGCCGATGCGACTTCCCAGAAGAGCCACCGTTTCGCGTTGATCCTGGGACTGCTGATGACGGTGCTGTGCGGTGGAAGTTTGTTCGCCTCACTTCGTATTCACAATGGATCGCAGAAATTCTTGGCCTCTTTCGGCCTGTCATTGCTGTGCCTGGTGGGCATTCTCATTACCTGCACCGTCATTGTCCCCGCGGCAACAAAGCTCTTTGGGAAGGTGTGGCCGGGAATGCTTGCGCGAATGGCGCGCGAAAATACGGTCCGCAACCCCGGTCGAACCGCCGCAACCGGTACATCGATTGTCATTGGCGTCACCCTGGTTGTCACCATGATGGTTGGCGCCTCGTCGATGCGTGACTCTCTGATTAACGAAGTCAATGAGCGTCGTCCTTTCGACATCTCGGTGTCGACCTTCAGTGACGAGGCTCTGAGTAGCGATATTCAGTCGCGGATCTCTTCAACCGATGGAGTGGCCGCTACGGTCCCTGTTTATTCCACTGTGGGCGGCGCCAACGCAGAGGATGGAACCATTGCCCCCGGCGGTAGTGGTTCTGAAGAGCCCGGAGCGATGCCAATTTTAGGAGAGCCCAACTACTCAACGGTCGCGCACTCGAGCGTCGACCAGATCGACGATGCGACGGTGATGGTCAGTTTGGGTTCCCTGGATGGGAAGAACATCAAGCTGTGTGCAGCCGAAGGGTCTTGCATGACCCTGAAGGCAAAGTACGACAAGAATTCCACAGCACCGTATAAGGTCAGTCAAGCGAATCTACTGAAAATTGCTCCCAAGGCTCAAATTACCGGAATGATTGTCAAGCTCAAGGATGGTGCCTCTGCGACAGCTGTCCAGAAGAACCTGGAAAAGATTGACACCGGCCTGTCTGTTGGCGGTTCAGCGATCGAACGTGAGATGTACACGGACATCATTAACAAGATGCTGCTCATTGTCGTCGGTCTACTGGGAGTGTCTGTCCTGGTTGCACTGGTGGGCGTTGCGAACACTCTGTCACTGTCAGTTGCCGAACGCACCCGCGAAAATGGCCTGCTTCGAGCCCTTGGCCTGACCAAGAGGCAGATGAAATCCATGCTCGCTCTTGAAGCACTGTTCATCTCGGTGACAGGAGCGCTTATTGGAACCGCCTGCGGAATCTTCTTTGGAGCGATCGGCATCCTTGCGCTTCCCCTGGAAGGCGTAACGGTCTTCATCACCATCCCATGGATGCAGATCCTTGCGGTGATCATGATCGCGATCCTTGCTGCACTCCTTGCCTCGTGGCTACCTGGTCGTCGAGCAGCAAAGGTCAGTCCTTCGGTCGCCCTCGCTACCGAATAGGACTGGAATATTCAGGCTTTCTGCCAGATCACAAGTAAGGGTGTGGGGCCAGGCGGTTTTCCGCTTGGCCCCACACCCTTGTTATTCAAGGTGCTGAGTTTCTTCACCGCTGATGAGCGCTGAAGACTGCTTTAGAGCCCCAAAAAGGCTTCCCAGCGGGGAAGATCCCGACGCGCCAGGGAAACTCCGGCATCAAAGGCATCTTCAAGGCGTTCGACATTCATCTCCATCTTGTCGATGGTCAGAGCTTCGGGGGTCACAATCAACGCACGTCCCCGTTCCTCCAGCTCAAATAGCTTCCGGCGGGCGGCGTTGTAGGCGACGGTACGGCGGGCCACGGCCTCGGCAATGGAGGGAAGATGGGGGAAAGCCAGCCTGAGGGCGGAGTAAACGCCGGGCTTGATCGGGGACTTGACGAATTCTCGCGGGCGCGTAAGGACGACGAAGAACTTGCGGTAGCCATCGCGCATGGGTGCATCCAGCGGGATTCCACCATCGGGCCCAAGAGCTCCATCAACGTAGGTGTCGCCATCGATCGTGACCGTCGGCATGATAATCGGCAACGTCGAGGAGGCACGAACGCAGCGACCAACCTCTTCCACCGTGCGCATATCCTCCTTGGTGAACCAGACTTCTTCACCTCGGGTCGCATTGAAGGCTCCGATGCGAACCTCTGCTGGGTTCGAAAGGAAAGTATCGAGGTCCAAAGGCGCATCGCCGTCGGGCTGAGCGATCTCGTCGTACAAATAGTCGACATTGAACATCCCGCGGCCGTGCACCCAGTGCTTGAGACCTCCGAATTCAGGGCTGTCGGCGACTGTCGTGAAAGTATCGTGAGCACGCTGAGCATCAC
>CAKAPY010000158.1 GCA_916719935.1 uncultured Actinomyces sp.
GCTGCACTGATTCCATCCATAACGGGCATTTCGACATCCATGATGACGACCAGTGTCGACGCAGCTTTCACAGCTTCTTCACCACGGGAATTCTCAGCGGTATATGCCTCGACTGCGGCGATGGCCTCGCGACCATGAGCGGCCTGTGCGACGACGTGCATATCGTCTTCCAAGTCAATGAGCGCGCTCAAGGCACCACGAATCAAGGCCTGATCATCGGCCACAATCACGTGAATCATTGGTAGTCCTTTTGCGCGCCAGTACTTGACCCGCCAATTCTACCTTCCGATTAGGCGGACTCTCCGCGGAAAGTCAGGCGCAGTACCCACGTATTCCCCTGGCTCCCCCACGTTATCTCCCCTTCCGAGGCCGCCCGCTGACGCAGTCCTTCCAATCCGGCTCCTCCCCCTGCCGAGGCCTCCGAATAGCTGCGTGAATACCCATCGTTTTCCACCAGGACCTCATCAGGAGTCAGGCGGACACTGATTGTGGAGGGACGCGCGTGGGTAATCGCGTTGGCAGTCCCCTCTCGGATGACATGTGCAGCCAAAGTTGCCCTGGGACCGGGTGGAATTTCTCCTCGAATATCGGCGGTGAATTCGATCCCCGCTTGCTCGCAGAGTTCACGGGCCGACTCGACCTCTTCCTCGGCGGATAAGCTTCGTGAAGCGGCGATAATCCCACGAAGGTCTTCTTTTGCCTGCCGGGATAACTCCAGGGTCTGCGCAATCTGTTCACTGGCCTCGGCGATCTTTCCCACGGAAAGCAAGCGCTGGGCGAGCTCATTCTTCATGGTGATAACCGTCAGCGAGTGCCCCAAAATATCGTGAAGATCCCCGGCGAAACGCAGGCGTTCGCGCTCGCGAACCAGGCTGATTGCTTGGCGTTGGCGTTGTTGCTCTGAGTGACGATTATCGAAACTGCGGCGCACGGCCAGGGTTAATCCCAAAACCATCAGCAGCGCGATGATCGCGTAGCTCAAGGCCAACGCGTCGATACTGCCAATAGGCAACAAGATGGCAATGACTTCCCAGCCGACAAGTGCCACTAGGCCGGGAACCACATATCTCTTGGGAGCTTGAAGGTTCCAGCCTGCGATCGAGTAGGTGATGAAAAGGGCCGAGGTTACTCGCGATGCGCCGGCGACAACCAGGACGAGTCCCAGTGCAATCACCAAAGCCAGCAGGATCCCGTGCGAGATCCACATTTTCTTGGTGATGCGCGCTCCCCATTCAGGGGTCGGATTGACGATGTAAATTGCAATATCCGCAGCAGCAACGCCAAAGGTCAGAGTGAGGATCAGCGCGATCATCCCGGGGGATTCAACGGTAGGAATCATCCCCGAGGGAAAGGCCAAGAAAGCCAGGTAGGGCAGCGCCCACAACACCGCGGACAAGCGCGGGTGACGCTGTGACCACGAGGCATCTGTCCCCTGAGTTTTGGTGCTCATTCCTGTCCTTCCCCAGTAATTGCGTTGAAAGTACTGGATGTGTGTGCCCGGCTGCGCCGGAGTTCTTAGCGATCAGTGTCCCTGCGCTGTGCCCAGATCGCAAGCAGTGCCATGGGAATAAACCACGCGACCGTGGAAATCACCCACTTCCATTCGAAATTATCGAAACCGTAGAGGGGCAGCTGAGAAAGGTTGAAGAGTCCGTAGAAGGGGCTATAGGGCGCGAGCGTCTTAAAGATCGACCCCATGGAGCTGATCGGAATGAACATTCCCGCAAGGAAAGCGCCCAAGACAACGACACCATTAATGACCGCGAAGGCGGTATCTGAGCGCATGAGGAAGGCAAGGGCCAGGCCAAGGGCCGCGGAAATCACCGATGCAGCCAAGGTGATGAGCCCACTTTCAACCCAGGCCTCGGGTCTCATTCGTGCTCCGGTCGCGTATCCGAAGGTATAGGTAATGACAATAACCAGGGCACTCATGGAGATTGCCGCGATCAAGCGGGAAAAGATGAAGGCGCCCGAACCCACGGGGGACAGTGCAAAGAGCCTGGAGATTCCAGAGGTCCGCTCAAGGGCAACAACGGTTGCAGCCGATGCGGCAGCGATCATCACACCGTACAAGGTCATTGACACCAAGACCGTTGCGCCGATATTCGCATTGATCGCCCACTCTTTCGAGTACTCCTGTCCGGCTCCAAACATCATGTACATGAAGATCGGAAGGATCAGCGCAAAGGCGAACATTGCGGGATTGAGAACCAGCTTCAGGAATGACTTCCAGGTGAGAAGCCCAACCCCCTGCCAGGAGCTCAGTGCCTGGCGGCTGATCCATGGGTTTGTTGCTGAGTGAGTGTGAGTCGTCATTGTGAATCCTTTAAGAAGAGGTGCGAGGTGGCCAAAGTGAAAGGCAGAACGTCGTGCCCTGCGTTCTACTGCGTGAGCTCGGCGAAAACATCCTCGAGGCTCGAGAAAACAACCTCGAATTCGCATGCCTGGGGAATGGCGACGATGTGCCGAGCGGCCTCGTCAGAGAAGGTCGTGTGGAACTCCACGCGTAGCCAGTGATCGGCAGCCAAGCCCTCTTCGCCTAAGGAAGCGGGGGCGGAATCGGGGGAATCGACCTCGGCAATATCGGAAAGCTCCCACACTGTCCCAAGCTCAGCCGCGCGCTCGGCCAGTCCTGCACGCACTCCCTCAAGAGAGGAAGCAGGGATAGAGAAGGCCAGGCGCGTCGACGAGTGCGCTCGGCGGATTTCTTCGGTGGGGGCGTCGGCGCTCACGCGGCCCGCATTGACGATGACCGTACGCTGAGCGTAGTCCTGCGCCTCGGCCAGGTAGTGAGTGGCGAAAAGGATCGTCTTACCTTTCGAGGCCTGCGTGCTCATGAGATCCCAGAACTCCTTGCGCATGGTGACGTCCATTCCGGCGGTCGGTTCGTCGAGAATGATGAGTTCCGGGTCAGGAATTAGTGCCATTGCTAGGCGAACGCGTTGCTGCTCACCACCGGAGAGCTTGCGGATTTTGCGGCCAAGAAGGTGGCGAAGATGGGTTTCCTCGACAAGGGGGTCAATGGACTGGGTGCGCTTGTAGACGCGCGAGAAGAGTTTGAGGATTTCTGCGACGCTATAGTCCCCAGGAAGCGAACCCGATTGAAGAACGACACCGATCAGGCCGCGGCGGATTGCTTCTTTGGCGCTCATGCCAAAAACTTCAACGCTTCCGCTATCTGCCTGTTGAAGGCCAAGAATGATGTCAATTGTTGTGCTTTTTCCGGCGCCATTTCGACCAAGGAAAGCAACGATTTCACCGGAATCAACGCGCAGGTTCATGCCCTTGAGCGCGTGCACATTCCCGTAGGTCTTCACCAGGTCTTTCGCAAGGATCACTGGGGTCGTGGTTTGAGTGTCCGTGTTCATGCTTTAAGTCAAGCCCGTGAGGGACATCGACAACAGTGTCGTTTTTACGAAGTTTCACATGACAATTGTCATGAGGCAGCCAATGTGGGTGAAATTTAGTATGGAAGGGTGAGTTCAAGCGAGTCATCTCTTATCACTTTGCCCGTCCGCCGCCATTCCCACTTCTACCCGCAGGCTCGTAGCCTCCTTGCCGAGGCCTTTCCAGCCGCTGAACTCATTCCTGAATGGGTGATGAATGCGCTTGCACTACGCCGTTCTATTGATTTCACGGCGTATTTTGATCCTGAAGAACCCTCGGGATTTTGCGGAGTGACTTTCACTATTCACTCAGATGATTTGCTTTTTGTCGTGTTCTTAGCGACGAATCCCGCGGTTCGCTCGCGGGGATACGGAACGCGAATTCTTGACCAGCTGAAGGAGCGTTTCCCCGGTTTTGCCATTGCTTTGGAAATCGAGCCAATGACTACCGATGCTTCTAACTTCCATCAGCGCGAAAGGCGACTGGCCTTCTATCAGCGCAATGGCTTCGTCGAAACCGGATTGTATACGGACTATGAAGGTGATCAGTACGAGGTTTTGCGCTATCTTCCCTCTCGTCTTCCGGGCGAAGCGCATCAGGGTATGCAGTATGCAGATCTAGGGGTTTTACGCAGTAGCCTTGAGGAGCTTCTTGCGTCACTGGCCATACCGGTCTACATTCCCACCATTCACGTCGGTATTAGGGAATAGCCGAGGCCG
>CAKAPY010000159.1 GCA_916719935.1 uncultured Actinomyces sp.
TCTCGCCGCCAACGTAGTACGGGAGCCCGCAGTTCGCGAAGGACACGTACTTGCTACGCTCCAGCACGATGATCTCGGCGCCCTCATCGCGCCTGCGCAGGCGGGCCGCCGCGCTCATGCCACCGGCAACTCCTCCGACGACTACAACTCGCATGTGCGGCTCACTTTCTGGCTTGAGGACGGGTCTTCTTCGACTGTTCTGAGGATACCCCTGAGGCATCATCGCAGGACATTCAGAAACAGCATCCTCGAACCATGCCCCACCCCGATATCACAACAACATCAACGAACACCGTTCGAAGACGTGCACTGCAATCCCGATCTACATAGGCAACGCAAAAAACAAAACACGTCACCAAAAGTCACAATGAAGCAGAACAAATACGCACCACTAAGCTACAACTAGCTAGAAGCTTGAACCACTTTACGTCCGAACATTCTAAGAAACCATCAGAATGTGACATTACAGTGGAGGCCGTATGACGACATAATGCCACCAACTGCCACCTTACAGTAGTGCAAAATCCGCAATGGTATCTCTGAGAGTTAGCGCAACAAGAAAAACGGATCGTGCGGCGAGTCTCGCACTTAAGATGATCGTAATGATCTTAAATGAGACTATGTCAGTAATCTCGAGAATCATGTGGACCGCAGAGACAGGCGAACTGAGCAAAGAGGCCGTAATCGAGGCTGCGCGGCAGGCAATTAACCCCTGGGCGACAGAAGGCTCAGGCACTGAGCTACGACTAAACGACGCTTTCACCTTCGAGCGCAAGGGCCAAAACGGCATCCGGACTGTATCAGCCTATACGGTGGAGGAGCCCCATGGGCTACTCGTCGAATTAGAGGACGAGGACCACCAAGGAGCCATATGGGGAGTTCAAATTCGCCTTGCGGTCCAAGAGCAAAAACTCTTTGCATGGATTGACAATACACTTGAATCAGAGACAATCGAAACACCCATTAGTATCGGCAGACCAAGGGTAGTTGATGAACTCCTTAAAGTTGGAAACAAGCCAAGCCTCGGAACAAGTGCGATCCTCAACGAACCGACGGAAATCCCAGCAAGTGGAGCAACTCTTATCCATGAAATACTAGCGGATGAAAACCGCGGACTGCCGGTTGTGCTGCTAACCCGGAAGAAAAATGCGATAGATGAAAGAGCGGAGCGAAATGCGAACGGCCTAGCAAAACGGCTCACAGGCCTCGCAACAGTCATTACCCTCGCGCCAAAGGCGCAGGACGCACTGAAAAAAGAACTTCCCCAAGGACTCGCTGTCTGGGGTGGCGCCGCACGCGTATACGCCCCCACATCTTTATCATCACCGCTGTCACACCGCGTGTATAGCGCCGATCTGCTCGAACGCCGGGGAATCGAACCAATCATCAACTGGGTGACCAGGATGTCGAGTAGACGACGGCCGGACCGCATCGTTCGATCAGTAGACCACAACGCGCGAAAATCTGACATTAGCACAATGGCTAGCAAGATCGAAAAACTAACAACCGAACGAGACGAAGCTCTGGAGGAACTCGAAGAGCAAATCATCGTGTACGCAGAAGCAGAAGCAGAGCTGAATAAGCAACTCTCTTTGGTAAGACGGCTCCGCAAGTTAGCATTCGAGAATAATCAAACAACAACAGTTATTGAAGCAGAATACAACGCAGAAAACGAGAGTAGTGAACTCACGACGGTGAGCGAAGCGATCGAGCAGGCACGCCTGAAACTGTCTGAAACACTCAAAATACCGGAAGGAGTTGAACGCGACCTAGACCGCATCGATACAGCACCCAGCGCACTTGCGTGGGCAAATACTACCTGGCGCGGCCTAAAGGCATTAGCAGCATATGCTCAAGATGTGAACATTGGCGAGTATGCTGGAAGCTTTTGGACATGGTGCGAAAAAGAGGGCCTATGGCCCGCGAGCCAAAAAAGTCTCGCGATGACTGAATCTGAGTCCATCGAAAACAATACAAAGCATACAGAAAGAAGGACATTCAAAGTCGACACTGCAGTATCTTCTACCGGAACGATCTATATGGGCGCCCACCTGAAAGTTAGCAGAAAGGGCGGAAGCTTGGCCCCACGGATTTACTTTTATGACGATACGAATGGCCCAACAAAACGAGTACACATTGGATTTATCGGACCGCACTACTTGGTACCAAACAGCAAATCATGAACCCAAAGGCCGTTAACACGAACCAAGAACGATGAAAATCACACAAGAATGCCATGCCACAGCATTGTGAACCATCGGAGCACCAAAGAATCACAATGCAATAAGACAGTCAGCAATGTAAACCAAAATGAAAGACATACAGCATAGCCATGGCGCAAATCCGTCAGTGACATTTGGGATTCTAGAAAGAAAATAAGATGACACGAGAAGATATTGCCGCTAGAAAAAGAGCGGCAGAACAATTTGCAAGGAAATGGAGCGGGCGAGGGTACGAAAAAGGCGACACAGCGCCATTCTGGCTTGAACTTCTCGACACCGTGATTGGAATGTCAGATGTAACCACTAACGTACGCTTTGAAAATCAGACAATAGACCGCGGTTATGTTGACGTCACCATCCGGGACGCAAAGACAATTATCGAACAAAAGTCAATAGGCGTCGATTTAGACAAACCAGAACTTCGCCAAAACGTAATGGTAACACCGTACGAACAGGCGAAACGCTACGCCGACAGTCTTCGCAATTCGGAGCGCCCGGACACGATCATCGTATGTAACTTTGAAGAGTTTCGGATTCACGACCTAGACTCAGCTAATCCCGCTCTAAACTATGAGCGCTTCACGCTTGATGAACTTCCCGAGCAGCTTCACCTTCTTGATTATCTTGCAGATCCGCAATTAGAGCGCAGAAAGCGAGAGGAGAAGGTATCACTCGATGCCGGGCTCCTAATCGGCAAATTGTACGATAAGTTGCGACAGCAGTACACCGAGCCTGATTCCGACGAGTCGATGCACGCACTCAACATATTATGTGTACGGCTGGTTTTTCTTTTGTTTGCAGAGGACGCAGGCCTGTTTAAGAAAGACACATTTTACAACTACATGAAAAAAGTACCTGCGCACATGGCGAGGACAGCATTACAAGAGCTATTCAATTGGCTAAACAGTCCGAGCCACGGCGAGCAAAAATATGCTTCAGCAGCACTTAAGGAATTTCCATACGTAAATGGGGGACTTTTCGCAGCCAAGGTGGAAATACCCAACTTCACAGACGAGATTCTCGATTTCTTACTATCGGAGGTTTCAGCAGGCACTAACTGGTCACAAATCTCGCCAACGGTATTCGGCGGAGTATTTGAATCGACCCTAAACCCTGAAACCCGCCATAAAGGAGGAATGCACTACACATCTCCTCAAAATATTCATAAGCTGATCGGCCCGCTCTTCCTTGATGAACTTAAGGAGGAGCTGGACAACATACTTTCTGATACATCTTTCGGCGAAACCGCTCGGCATAACCGACTGCGCAAGTTTCACGATAAGATTGCAAACATGACTTTCCTGGATCCCGCTTGCGGATCAGGCAATTTCTTAACGGAGACCTATATTCAGCTTCGGAAGCTGGAAATTAAGATTCTGTCGGAACTGCAACGCAATCAAGGCATGTTTTCTTTCAACGAAGACCTTTCTCCTTTGAAGATAAGCCTTCAACAATTTCACGGTATCGAAATCAATGATTTTGCAGTGAACGTGGCGAAAACGGCACTATGGATTGCCGAGCTACAGGCAAACGCGGAAGCTCAGAGCATCGCATACGGAATAATTCAGGACTTCCCGCTCCAAGATTCAGCAAATATCGTCCACGGTAATGCATTACGAATTGATTGGGGTGACGTAGTCTCGCCTTCGGAGCTCACCTACATTATCGGCAACCCACCTTTTCTCGGCGCTAGATATCAATCTAAGAGCCAGAAGTCTGACATCAAAGAGATCTTTGGCAATGCTAAGAACTCTGGAAATGTCGATTATGTTGCCGGTTGGTACATGAAGGCAGCACAGTTTATCGACACTCACCCCATTCAGTGCGCATTTGTTGGA
>CAKAPY010000160.1 GCA_916719935.1 uncultured Actinomyces sp.
GGCAATCGTGTGGGGCGCGGGATCGCAGGCGAACAATGCACAGATGTACCTGCGTCCATGGGAAACTGGCACGATCGCGCGTCTGGGAGAAACCCCCGGATACTCACGCCCCGTTGTCGCTGCACGTGGACGCACGGTGATGATCCCGCGTGTGAACAGCCAGGGTGGCATTCAATGGAGTATCGGGGAATTTACTGCGGAATAACACGCGGAGAACTCAAGTAACGATATGATAAACGCGATGAGTACTCCACAACCGCGCGATGCGCGACCGATCCTGCACTCTGCGACGCTCCCTTTCAAGAGCGGTGCGGCACGAGTGGTTTCACTGGTTGCTTTTACCTGTGTTCTGTTGCTGGTATGGACAGTGTTTTTTATCTATCACAGCTTTGGTAGCCAGCTTTCGGCAAACAGCATCAACACAAATGGTCTTGGAAATGCGAACTCAACCGAATCCGCAGCACCCGCGGACTCTTTTGAAGGTCGCGCAGTCAATATCTTGATTTCGGGTATTGATTCACGACAAAACCAAGGCGATGACGCCAATGGTGATCCCGATGAACTGTCGTCGATTCACTCTGATACGACCATGTTCATGCATATTTCTGCGGACCGTTCGCGAATCCAAGTGGTCTCTATCCCTCGAGATCTCATTACCGATATTCCCTCGTGTCGCCGCTCCGATGGCACGACTTCTTCCGCCTACACAGGGATGTTTAACTCCGCATTCTCAACGGGCTCGAATGACACCGATATCGCGGGCGGCATTGCCTGTACCGAGGCCACAGTTGAGCAACTGACCGGAACGAAGGTTGACGGCTTTGTCGTCGTCGACTTCCACGGTTTCCGCGGCTTGATTGATGCTCTTGGAGGGGTCTGGTTTGATATCCCCGAAGATATCGATGATTCCAAGTCAGACCTTCACGTGCAGGCAGGATGCCAGAAGCTTGATGGCAAGACCGCACTTGCCTACGCGCGCACACGCTACGCCGTTGGCGATGGCTCCGACCTTGGCCGTATCTCCAACCAGCAGAAGCTTGTCGCGGCAATTATGCGCGAGTTGATGGCAAAGAACTTTGTTTCCGATCTTCCCTCACTTCTCTCCTTCACGAAGCAGGGGCTTTCAGCTCTGCAGCCTTCGCAGAACCTGTCAAACATCAACACCGACGTGGGCCTGATGCTCTCACTCACTTCGGTCAATCGTTCGAATATCCAGTTCATCACTTCACCGAACCAGTATTCACCGGTTGATCCAAACCGAGTCATCAACCTGGAGCCTCAGTTCAGCCAGGTGTGGGAAGCAATCCGCAAGGACCAGCCCTTCCCCGCGACAATTGAGTTCACGAATGGCAGCGGTGAAGACGGACAGACGAATGCTCCCGCTCAGGATCCTTCGGCCTCGCCTTCCTCATCACAAAGCGCATCTGCTTCCGCAACGCCCAGTGCAAGCGCGTCGCAATCTCCAAGCGCCACGCCAACTCAAAAGCCCTGTCCCCCGGAGAAGTGATGACTCAGCCGCCTTCATTCCAACCTGATCCTTCACGTCGGCGGCCTCGTCTTTCAGAGGTCGCTCATGCTGGTGCCCAGAATGAAGAGGCGGCTGCTCACCACCGCAGGATCCCCGCTGAGTCCCCGCAGCACTCTCCTGCACAGCAGAGGACACCGGTTGAGCCTTCCCCCGTTCATGAAGAGGCGATGCCTCCTTCCTTTGCGCCCCGTGCACGACGAACCCAGCCCCCGGCCTATGCCCCCTCAGCTCCAGCACGAGAATCTGTAGGTGCGACTTCCAGACCTCCTGTGCAGGCATCAACGCAACGTCCGCACTTCCAACCTGTTCAAGCCCAACCCAGCGCACGCCAAGCCGCAAACGTAAGCCCAGCGAAGCCTCGTCAGAGGAAGAAGAGACGCTGGCCTCTTGTCGTCGTCACGTGCGTTCTGCTGATGCTGGCATGGCCGGTTTTCCTGATGATGGATGCCAACTCTCATTTGAAGAAGATCGATGCGCTGTCAGGAAGTGCCAATACTTCTGGAACTACGTATCTATTAGCGGGCTCAGATTCGCGCGCAGACGGCTCGGTTCCCGATGACACCGAGGGGCAACGCGCAGATTCGATCATGCTTGTTCACGTTGCACCCAATGGACAGACCAGCAATATCTCCCTCCCCCGCGATACCTATGTCGAGATCCCGGGCTATGGCTGGGACAAGCTCAATGCCTCGTATGCGTATGGAGGCCCCTCGCTCTTGGTCAAGACGGTCGAAAACCTCACCGGACTTACCGTAGATCACTACGCGGAGATCGGAATGGGCGGGGTGTCCAACATTGTCGATGCGGTCGATGGAGTGAATCTATGCTTCGATCTCAGCGTTGAGGATGAACGCTCGGAGCTCAATTGGGAAGCCGGATGCCATGACGCCGACGGTAAGACTGCTCTGGCATTTGCGCGCATGCGCTATTCGGATCCACGGGGTGACATCGGACGTGCTGAACGCCAACGCCAGGTTGTCTCGAAGACCGTTTCGAAGGCGATGAATCCGGCAACCTTGCTCAACCCGATGAGCGCCCTGCGCGTTGAACGAGCTGGCGCTTCCGCATTCACAGTCGATCAGGACTCATCTGTTATTGACGTTGCACGCTTGGTACTGGCATTCCGTGAAGCGCAGAAATCTGGAATGACCGGTGTTCCCCCGATTGAATCGTTGGGCTATGCGACATCGGCTGGAAGCGCGGTGTTGCTTGAAGATACGACCGCACCGGATTTCTTCGCCAAGCTTCGTGCTGGGACGCTGACAAAAGACGACCTGGCATCACAGTCCTCATAATTCGGCATGCCCCCCCTGAGGCGTACCCCAGGTCCTCTAGTCAAAAGTCGCACTCACCATTAATGAGCAGTCAGGAATTATTGCGAAGGCTCCAGACGGAAAAAGCCGCAAGAGAAATAGCGTCTTGAAGCTGGCCCCCCACAATCATCTCTTTGAGTGCATCAAGACTGACCCACTGAAGCGCATCAACTTCTCCGTCAATAGCTTGACGCTCCTGAGGTGGGACCGTGCAGGAGACAACTTCAACGTGCCCGGCAAGGATGCCAGAATCGGGGTAAATCTGCCCCAAGGAGTATCCGTTTTCCCCATAAAATCCGGTCTCTTCGAGGAGTTCACGCAAGCCGGTTGCTACCCCATCCGCATCTGTTTCCTCGCTCATTCCTCGTGGGAATTCCCAGATTTCACGCTCAATAGCAAGACGTTGCTGACGGACCAGGGCAAAATCACCGTTCTGGTTTCGAGCAATCGCAACCGCCCCGGCGCGATTTCCCCCAATAAAAACACGGTGCATACGCGGAGTCACATCGTTACCTTCGACCCACAGGGGGAAGTTTTCCGCGTGCCAAACCTGGGTCCATTTCATGGCGTCTCCTTGTGTCTGATGGGGTGTGTTTTGAGTGGTTGTTGAGTTGTCGAATTTAGGCCTGAGCCAATCGGATTTCAGACATCATCCTTGAGGGACGGAGCTTAAAGAGCTCCCGGACATCCGAATACGGGAAGGATGCAAGGAACGCAATCGCCGTCCACAGGACATTCATCCAAAGAGTATCTTCACCGAACCATCCTGAATCATGTGCGGTCAGGAAGAAGGCCAAAATGGTGACAGCGATGCAGCGAAGCACTCCGCTGAAGACACGTTTACGCCACTCCACCGGATCGATTTCGAACTCTCGAATGAAGAGCGCAAGAGAGCGCCACGCGTTACGCGAGGCTCGTTTTACTCTGATTTCCTCGGCGGGGTGTGCGTCTGTGAGGGCACTGAGTTCAAGCTGAGCAGCACGAGCCCGGGCGGTCATCGGGTGGGTCAGCACTCGCTGGTACTGTTCGGGAGAAAGGGTTCCCATGGCCTCGGTAATTTCCCCATTGACGGAAAGTCCGCGCGTACTTCCCCCAAGTCCCCCACGACCAGAGCCAGTTTTTGACGCAACTCGCAGGCCTATGCGGGCAAGTGTCAGTCGGGTATTTTCTTGCAAGCGGGCACGCCAATATTGCTTTCTGCTCTGCGGTG
>CAKAPY010000161.1 GCA_916719935.1 uncultured Actinomyces sp.
GCGCTGCCGCTGAAGAATAGGACACCCAATGGCGCGTGTTTCTTTTGTGATCATTTCTCACAGTCACGAACTGGCAAAGGGAGTCGTTGACCTTGCGACTCAGATGGCACCCGATGTTCACTTTGAGATCGCGGCTGGAGATGACACTGGTGCTTTGGGCACATCCATGCACAAAGTAGAAAACGCGCTCGATCGCGCTTTAGCGCAGGTCCATAAACCGGGTGATGAAGAATGCTGCCGGGGCGTTCTTTTGATGTGCGACCTTGGCTCAGCAACTATGGTGGCCCAGACAGTCCTTGAACTCCGAGGCGAACCAAAAGACTGCATGTGTATCAATGCGCCTATTGTAGAGGGCACAATTGCCGCAGCTGTTGCTGCACGAGGTGGATTGGGACTTCGCCAAGTTGCTGCAGCTGCCTATCAGAGCGTGATCGATATGGCGGGCAGAGCACGCAGTGAACTTGGGCAGATCACCAGCGTGAGCCTCGACGCGAATTCGAATGTTCTTTCATCCCTTGATGCATCGAAGAAGTATCGCGACGCCGATATGGTTGTCACTGATCCTGCAGGCTTACATGCACGTCCTGCCGCTCTTCTTGTTCGTGCACTCGCATCCTTGGATGTTCAGGTCTGGATCAACGATGTTGATGCCTCGTCTGTCCTTGAAATTATGTCCCTGGGGGTGCGTCATGGTGAGCACGTTCATGTTCGCGCCCAGGGACCTGATTGCGACAAAGCGCTGGAACTTGCCCGCGATATGCTCGAGGGTGGCACGCATTGACCAATAATCCGCTGAAAATCTTCAGGAAGCTTTAGGCTGGGTCTCGTGCACCTGAAAACCCTGTCTCTGAGAGGATTCAAATCCTTCGCTAGCGCAACGACTCTTCGCCTCGAACCGGGGATTACCTGTGTCGTCGGTCCGAATGGTTCCGGCAAATCTAATGTTGTTGATGCTCTTGCTTGGGTGATGGGGGAGCAGGGCGCAAAAACTCTTCGCGGTGCCAATATGGCGGACGTGATCTTCGCCGGTACGTCTGGCCGGGCAGCATTGGGGCGCGCTCAAGTCGATCTTACCATCGACAATTCAGATGGCCTTCTCCCCATTGACTACTCAGAAGTCACTATTTCACGCACGCTTTTTCGTGGGGGTGGAAGCGAATACGCCATTAATGGAACTCCCGCTAGGCTCTTAGATATTCAAGAGCTCCTTTCAGATACCGGCATGGGACGACAGATGCATGTCATTGTCGGCCAAGGCCAGCTGGATACGATTTTGTCCTCGACTCCCGAGGAACGACGCGGCTTCATCGAAGAAGCAGCAGGAGTGCTGAAACACCGCAGGCGAAAAGAGCGTGCGCTTCGAAAGCTCTCAGATATGGATCAGAACCTGGTTCGTGTTCTTGATCTAACCAGTGAGATTGAACGTCAATTACGCCCGCTTGCCCGTCAGGCAAAGATTGCCCGGCGTGCATCGATCATTCAAGCACGAGTACGTGATGCGAAGGCGCGATTGCTTGCTGATGATTTGGTCATTGCTCGCGATAAGCTTCGTCGAGGTTCCGAAGATGCGGGCACACAGCATGAACGCTTGACCTCCCTTCAAGAAGAAGAGACGCGTGCACAAGCGCGTATCCGTGAGTTAGAAACAGAGGAAGTCGAGCGTCATCCGCATGCTGCGCAAGCGATGGAGGAATGGCAAGCTCTCACCGCAATCGCTGAACGCCTCAATGCGACAATGACGATTGCTCGCGAACGTGTATTGACGCATTCTCAGCCAGAGTTGGCACCTCAAAGTGAAGACCCGGCTTCTTTGGATGAACGTGCGCAGGCAGCAAGCCATGAGGACGCACAGATCCTTCAGCGCGTACAAAGTGCTTCGGAACGCGTCGATCAGGCGCTGAGGCAACGTGGTGAGGCTGAAAAACGTGATGACGAGGCCCAGCGTGCCCTTGCGCAAGCGAATCGTCTGCTTGCCGATTATCGCGAAGCAAGCGCGAGGCTGAGTGCCGGGGTGGCCTCGGCTGCGTCACGTCTGGATGCTGCGCAATCGGAAGCACAACGCGCGGCGCATCAACTGGATGCGGCACGAGAGCGTGAGGCTCAAGCTGCGCGTGAGGCCGAAGCCTATTCGGAAAGCGATCCCCAAAACGATTCAACTGCCGCTAAAGCCCTGAATATCGCGCAAGCGAAGCGGGAGGAAGCGCGCGAAAAGGTCGATGAACTTCTGGCGCGAGAACGTGATGCCCGGGCAGAACGCGCACGCTGGGAAGCGCGCCGCGACGCGCTCGCCCAAACGCTTACTCCAAGTGATGGCACCGCCTCGTATATGAATGCTCCCGGTGCGAAGGGTGATCTACCCAGCGCACTTCACATCCGTGCCGGGTATGAAAATGCAATCGCGCAATTGCTTTCTCCTTTTGCCGACGCCCTGGTCATCGATACCCCAGAACATGCGTGGCAGACCGCTGCTGATGCACGTCAAAAGGCTCAGGGGCAAGTGCGTCTTCTTGTCGACGATGCTTTGAATTCTCAAAAAGCGCCGAAACTTGATGGCCTTGCAGGTGCATGGGCAAAGGATCTCGTCACTTCGACAGCATTCGATGGGCTTGTTGATGCTCTTCTCGTGGGTTCATGGGTCTGTGAGACTCTGGAGGAAGCTCGTCAAGCCTTGACACACCCAGAAATCGAACGCGTTGCCACGACTCAGGGAGATGTTCTCTCACGGACATCCATGTTGGTCGCAGGCGAAGAAAGCGCATCACCACTTGCACTTCGCGCGCAATATGAGGAAGCAGCTGCTGCCGCAAGCGCAGCTATGGAGGAAGAAAGACGTGTCCAAGACGAACTGACACGTGCCAACGCAGCGCTCGACTTGGCAGTTCGCGCTGCAAATCAGGCTCTGAAGACCCTTCGTGAAGAAGATGCGCGTCAAGCAAAGATTGCGCAGGAAGCCGCGCGCGTTCACAGTGCCCTTCGAGCTGCTCGCGCTGAGACGACTCGCGCCGAGGAAACCCTCAAACGCGCGCAAGAACAGTTGGAGCAGGCGCGCGAATCTCATGAGAATGCGCAGGAACGCCTGAAAAACGCAGCCCTCGAGGCGCCTGATGTTGACCTTGAGGCCGCTAGCCGTCACGCCGAAGAGTGTGCGGCAGCCGCACGTGCAGCCCGCGACGAAGAAACCCAGGCGCGCTTGGCTTTACGAGCTGCAGAAGAAGAGTCCCGAGGCGCCGCGTCCAGAGCGCGAAACCTTCGCCAAGCCGCCGCACGAAGTCGTGAAGAACGCATTGCTTATCAGGGGCGGGAAGAACGCCGTCGGCGTGAACTGTCACGCGCTCAAGGAGTCTTGGAAGAAGCGCAGAAGGGCTACGCCCACGCTCAGAGTGCAGTTGCCTCTGCAAAGGCTCGCCGTGATGCGATTGAAGAATCGCGAAAGGCTGATTCGGAGAAACTTACTGCCGTACGTCGTGAACTTGATGACGTTCGTTCGCAAATCTCGCAGCTCACTTTAGCCTCGCAGCAAGCTGAGATTCTGCGTGCCGAATTGCGCATGCGGGTCGAACAACTAGAGACGCGTGCCATGGAGGAGCTCTCTTTAGAAGGCGATGAACTGATTGAGCACTACGGTCCGCACAATCTTGTTCCTGTTTTGAGTGAAGAATCCGCAGAATTAGATATCGAGGCAGAAGACGATGCTGATATCCCTGCTCGACCCTATGTTCGTGAAGAGCAGGTTCGTACCCTTGATCAAGCACTGAAAGAGCTTGAAAAACTTGGACGCGTCAATCCGCTGGCCTTGGAAGAACATGCAGCACTTGCCAAACGCCATGAGTTTTTAGTTGCCCAGGTACAGGATCTGAAGAAATCTAAGTCTGATCTGTTGACGATCATCGACGATGTTGATCGCTTGGTCCAGGAAGCATTTGAGGAAGCATGGGCCGACACGGCGCGTCACTTTGAGCATGTTTTTTGTGTTCTTTTCCCCGGGGGAGAGGGACGTCTGGTTTTGACTGATCCCGA
>CAKAPY010000162.1 GCA_916719935.1 uncultured Actinomyces sp.
CTGCGGGGGCAAAAGCCTCAAGAGGCGCTTTGCTTCCACGACCGATGGTCACAACGCGGTCAACGCCAGCGATGCCGGTGGCCTCGTCGCCAAGAGCGATGACGGTAACGGGACCGATCGCGCGTGCGGCCTCGACGAGAGACGCAATCTGATTCGATGTCGTAATGATCCATGCGTTAGTCATTGTCCAAGTCCTTTCTCAGAGCACACCAGCGCTACGCAGCGCCTCAACCAGCTTCACAGCGGCGTCGTCACCACTGAGAATTTCCTTCTTACGTTCCTGAGCAACCGGGCGCAGACGGCCGGTGACCTCAACGGAAATCGGCTCGACGCCCAGATCAGCAAGAGCAACGGTGTCCATCGGCTTCTTTCCAGCCTGCAGAACATCCTTCATGCCGGGAACCTTGACGGTCGCAGCATCTGTCGTCACGGCAACGACGACAGGGCCCTCAACAGCAATCGTTCGAGTGCCAGAGGCGGTAGCCTGCGTGATGGTCCATCCGTCTCCGTTGGCCTCGACCGCGGAAACCTCCTGGAAGCAGGGCCATCCCAGGTAACCCGCGACCAGAGCAGACATCATCTTGGCGGACTCATCAATCGAAGAGTCACCGGTCAAGAGGATATTCGCGCCTTCAACCTTGCGAACCAGAGCGGCAAGCGCTCCTGCAACCGCAGTGGCGTTCAGATCACGAACGGCATCATCGGCGACGACCAACGCACGGTCGAGTCCGCGCGAAAGAGCAGCCTTTTTTGCCATTGAGGAGGACACCTGTGCGTCTCCTACGGAGATACCAACGAGCTCTTCGCCCTTAGCATCTGCAACAGTGCGCGCCACCTGAATGGCAACAGGGTCGTATTCACTCACCGCGGCCTTCGCGCGCGACCAGTCAACGACACCATCAGAACCCACGGTTGTATCCTGCGGGTTCGCAGCGTACTTATACGCGACAACGATACTCATCGTGTCCTTCTCTCTTGAGTGTTGTTTTCGGATAGATACAGGGAAGTCTCCCCAAGTTTTCTCAGCTCCCGAAAAGCGCACGCATTAACCCGCATGGAGCGAGTAATATGGCGTCTACCAGCAGCTATAAAAGAAAGGTGCAGGTCGTGCCGAATCCTCGACAAGACGCGCCCAAAGTTGGTCGGCCGCGCGATGAAGTGGTCGAAGCCAAGATCATCGAAAGCGCGCTGACACTCTACGGAGAGGTCGGCTGGGCCGCTTTCAACCTGACCAAGGTCGCCAGCGCTGCCGGAGTGGGCAAATCCAGCATTTACACACGCTGGGAAACCCGCGATGACCTCCTGAAGGACGCCTTCGCGCGATTGGTTCGTTGCCCTGGCCCACGAGGGAATAGCGCGCGGGAAGTTTTGATGAACGAGGCCGATTTCCGCCTTCGCGAGTACCTTGGGCCGAATCGTCGGGCAGTTCGTCGCCTGTTCGTCGAGGCTGGTGAAACAAACGATCCGACGATCGCGCTGATTCACAACCAGATTTTCATTACCCCCTTGGGTGCGATTCGCACGCGCTTGTGGGAGTTCAAGAGCGCGGGGCAGATTAAGGACACCCTGTCGGTTACCCGCCTGCTTGACGCGGTTGAAGGCTCGGTTCTGATGCGAACCTTCTGCCTGCCCGATGACTACATCGACTGCTTCATGCTGAAGGTTCCGCGTTACCTTGAAGCTTTGATTGACGATCAGCTTCATAGCAATCTCAATTCGTCATTACGCGCAGTATCCTGAGTCAATTCACGTGGATGCAAAACGCGTGCCCAGTGCATGAGCTGCGCCTTTTCTGCTGCCAAAGTGGTGGCGGGACCGTGCCCGGGAAGTACGCGAAGATCCTCAGTAACCTCTGCGAGCTTCGCGCAGGAAGAAGCCATAAGCGCTTGGTCTCCCCCCGGGAAATCAGTGCGACCGATCGTGCCAGCAAATAGCATGTCACCACTGAACAGGATCGAATTCGCACGATCAATCAGGCAGATATGTCCCTGGGTGTGTCCCGGGGTATCGATCACCTCAAGGCGATCGCTCCCCCACTCAATGACATCGCCTTCCTTCAAAGGCCGATCAACATGATCCACGACGTAGTCCACGCCTTCGGCATCGAATCCAGACAGGTGTAAGTCGCGCGTTCCAGCAACGTCTGCAGCTCCACAGGCAACCCAGCACCCGTGTTGAGCGACAAGCTCATTGACTGCCCCGATGTGGTCGCAATGACAGTGGGTGAGCACGATGCCGACGACGTCTAAGTCCTGCGTCCATTGCTGGAGGAAACTCGCCTGGTCGCCCGGGTCGACAATAATCGTCCCGCCTTCATTCGTTAGCGCGTAACAATTCGTGCGGTACGCGCTCACAACCACTGAATCAATGCGATACATCGTTTAGCGCCCCTTGAAGTCCGGTGATCCTGTAACGTCCAAGCTCAGGCCCTTGGTTTCGGGGGCCCAAGCGAAGGAAACACCAAATCCAAGAGCTGAAATGAGGGCACCGGCAAGCATGGTCGCAGAGATCCCGTAATCGGCAATGAATGCCGGAAGGACGAACATTGAGTAGACGGTGCCGATTCGGCTGAGAGCCATAGCAACACCCATTGCCGAGGCGCGAATGGAGGTTGGGAAGAGCTCGTTGGGATAGAGCCACTCGAGGTTGCCCGGACCGCCAGCAAGAAGTGCGTAGGCGATGAAGCAGATGGAAATCAGAACGATTCCCCCCTGCGGGAAGAAACCGATCAGCCCAAGTGCAATCGTCATACCGAAGAAACACCAGATGATGAGCGGGCGACGTCCCACGCGTTCAGCCAAGTACATTGCGGGGAATGTACCGAGCATGAAGAAGGTGCCGATGACAAGTTCGCCAATCAGCGAATTGCGTCCCTCTCCCAGGCCAATGGAACCAACGATTGTCGGACCATAGGTGTAGAGAGCAAACATCGGAATTGCTTGGCAGAGCCAAATCACACCAACGAAGATCACTCGACGCAGATAAACACCGCTGAAGATCTTCTTAAACTCGGTTTTTTCAGCAATCTCTTGCGCAGGAAGGCGAACATTTTCACCGAAGAGTTTCATGACAACGCGATCGGCCTCTTCTTGACGACCCTTCGACGCCAACCACCTGGGAGATTCGGGGATATCCCAACGTCCGATCAGGATGAGTACTGCGGGAATCGCAGACGACGCCAGCATCCACCGCCAGCCGTGAGGAGTCTCGTAAAGAGCGTAGCCAACAAGAGCCGCGACATTGGCACCGAGATACCATGCAGCAGCGATCATGCCCATCGACATTGCGCGATGTTTGCGGGGTGAAAACTCCGCGATCATCGATGTGGCAATCGGATAATCGGCGCCGATTGCCACACCGATGAGGAAGCGCAGAGCCACTAATTGCAGAGGAGACGTAACGACGGCACACAGTGCCGACAAAACGACAATGGCAATCAGGTCGAGAATGAACATCTTGTGACGACCAATGAGGTCCGTCAGCCATCCTCCGACCCCAGCTCCCAAGAAAAGACCGACCAACGCGGCAATTCCCAGCAAGCCTGACATGGAATTACTGATCTCGATATCGGTACCTAGGCGTGAAAGCGCCACGCCAATAATTCCTAGAACATAGCCTTCCAGGAACGGACCACCACTGGAAAATGCGATGATGCGCCACAGCACACCCGACATATCCAGATCTTCGAGATCTGTTACTTCCTTTTTCACTGCGTGTATCTCCTCTAACACCTCGATAGCAGAGCCGCGGATCATCGTGTGATCACGCATCTATGCGTTCAAGGTTACTTCAGCGGTATTCGATAATCCCCCAGTTCAGGTGAGGCTTCGCACCGGTCACATCGGCATCCTCGTCTACCAGTTGGAAACGAAGCTCGCCTTCTCCGACCTTCCACAGCTTCGTCTTCAGAGTGCTACCAGGCAGAACCGGTGAAGTAATGCGGGTCTTGAAGCGGGTGATGCGCTCGGGTTCTCCGGGAACAAAAGCGTTGATTGCATGACGCA
>CAKAPY010000163.1 GCA_916719935.1 uncultured Actinomyces sp.
CGCTGGTGCAGATGATTACGTTACCAAGCCTTTCCGCTTGGCAGAGCTCCTTGCACGCGTTCGTGCCCTGCTGCGACGCGGCGGCGGCGAGGTTGCAGACGGCGATCTTGTTGTTCAGGACGTCCGTATCGATGTGGCCGCACACCGTGCTTATGTTGCAGGAAAAGAACTCTCTCTGACAGCAAAGGAGTTTGAACTCCTGCGCGTTCTGGTTCGCGAGGCTGGAAATGTCGTTCCGCGCGACACCCTGATGCGTGAAGTTTGGGGAAATGGCCTGAGCGGTTCGACAAAGACACTGGATATGCATGTGTCCTGGCTTCGCCGCAAGCTTGGTGATGATGCAGCGTCTCCGCGCTATATCACCACTGTTCGCGGAATGGGCTTCCGCTTCGAGAAGCCAGCTGCCTAAATCTCTGAAGGTCTGTCATGCGTAGACGTGCTGCGCGAATGATTTTGACCGCGGTTGCGGTTGTCGCACTGATTTTCGGTATCCCCGCGGCCGTGGCATCTTCCTTGATCGTTTGGAATACGCAAACGGCTTCGCTGGACACCCGCGCGCAGACAGTTCAAACCAATCTAGATCGACGTCTACGCACTTCAACTCTTTCCGAAGGCTATGCGCGCATGTGGGCGCAGACCCTTGTGAGCAACGGGGAGCCTGCCTACGTTGAAATTATGATTCCTCAGAACCCGCAGCCCATCACTTTGGGGGAGCCGCTTCGTGGAATCACTATCACTCGAAGCGCCTCATCACCGGATGGCGTCAAAGTGACGGTAATGATTTCAGCGCGTAACGCGATTCGAAGCATCGTTCGTGTTTCAGTAATTTTCCTTTTAGGGATCCTTGTTTCTCTGGCTGTTGGCTGGGCTCTTGCAGCGCGGTTTTCGCGGCGTCTTTCGGCACCTCTGATCTATCTTTCGGCTCAAGCGGAACAAATTGGTTCCGGACAAGTTCGAGCACGTGTCAAGCCTTCAGGGATCGAAGAAATCGATCTTGTTCAAGAAGAACTTCAGCGCACGGGCGAGAAGATGGCACGCCGTTTGGCCGCCGAACGACAGCTGGCCGCCGATGCCTCGCATCAGCTTCGCACTCCTTTAACCGCACTTTCCATGCGCCTGGAAGAAATCGAAATGATTTCGACCGAAGAAGAAGTGCAGGAAGAAGCACGTTCATGCCTAGAACAGATTGAACGGTTGACAACGGTAGTCACCGAGCTGCTGGATACAAATAAACGACAGGCATCTGCAACCGAAGCCATTGATGTTCTGGAAGTCTTCAACACCCAGCGTGAAGAATGGGAAGAGGCCTTCGAAAAAGCTGATCGCGTCTTACGCTTCACAGATGAGGCAGATATGCCGATTCTTGCGGATGAGGCCAAGATTGCACAGGTGCTTGCGACTTTGATCGAGAATTCCTTGCGCTACGGTGCTGGTACGACCTGGGTACACGCGCGCAATAGCGCTAATAGTCGAGGCGTGATCATCGAGGTCTCCGATGAAGGCGAAGGCGTCGATGCTGAATTAGCCCCCTATATTTTCGAAAATGGGGTGTCGGGTCACGGTTCCAGCGGAATTGGTCTGGCATTGGCGAAGGACCTCATTGAAACCATGGGTGGCCGCATTGAGCTTACTCAGGCGGTGCCGCCAGTTTTCACTCTCTCTTTGGCAGCGATTCCCGCTAGTTATGACCCAGGGCGTGTGATGCCAGAGGGTGCGCTGGTCTCGATGGGGCGGCGCTCACGACGCTTTTAATTGCCGTACACTGAATTCCATGAGCATTCTTGTTACGGGAGGCGCCGGCTACATCGGCGCACACGTTGTCCGTCTTCTGCTGGAACGTGGAGAAAAGGTTGTTGTTGTTGACAATCTGACCACCGGCGCAGCCAATCGAATCGGCGATGCGACACTCATTGAAGTGGATGTTGCACGCGATGAGGCCCTGCCCATCTTGACCCAGGCAATGATCGACGAAGACGTCACTGGCGTTATTCATTTTGCTGCTCAGAAGCAGGTCGGCGAATCTGTTGAACGTCCCGCTTGGTACTACCGTCAAAATATCGGTGGTTTGGCCAACGTTCTGCTGGCAATGGAAGAAGCCGGCGTGAAGAACATGATTTTCTCCTCCTCTGCTGCCGTTTACGGGATGCCGCCGGTTCCTGTGATCCCCGAGGACATTGAGAAGAAGCCCATCAACCCTTACGGCGAAACCAAGCTGATCGGCGAATGGATGATGGCCGATGCTGAACGCGCATGGGGTCTCAACTGGATCGGACTGCGCTACTTCAACGTTGCCGGTGCTGGATGGAATGATCTCGCCGATCCCGCATGCCTGAACTTGGTTCCTATGGTCCTTGACCGTTTGGCTCGCGGTGAACACCCGAAGATTTTCGGAACGGACTACCCAACCGATGATGGAACCTGCATCCGCGACTACATTCACGTCAAAGACCTGGCCGACGCTCACATCTTTGCTCTGGACGCCCTGACTCGCGGGGTTCCTGCACATCGTCAATTCAATGTGGGTACCGGTCTGGGCACTTCGGTGCGTGAGATCATCGATGGTCTTCGCGCGGTTTCCGGCTGGGATTTCCCGGTCGACGAACTTGATCGTCGCGCTGGGGACCCGCCCATGCTCATTGGCGATCCCCAGTCGATTGCTGTGGATTTGGGCTGGAAGGCTAACTTTGGTGTCACCGAAATCTTGCAGTCTGCATGGGATGCTTGGCAAGCCGGGCCTCGCGCAATTGAGGTCCCCTCTCAGTCCTGATCTATGACAGACGCTGAACCGAACGCCTTGCCTGCTCAAACCTGGAACTCTTCGACTGTATCCATCAGTGATTTAGATTCTCTTGAGCAGGCTATGGCGTGGCGTCGTCTTGGCCCTCAGGCAGCACTGCACAGTTTCGTCATGATGCTGCGAATGGCCTTGCTGAGTGCGGATTATGTCTATATCGACCGCAATCAGCTTCTAGATGGGGTCTGTTTCCTCGCTCTTGGTCCCGATGGACTTGCCGAGGCCTTGGGCTTGCCCTCGTATCAAGATCTCCCTTTGCTTGTGGGCTGTCAGCCTCCCGTGGGCACTCCCGCCGGGTTTGCGCGCCCTGTAAGCCTCGAAGAACGTACCGAGTGGGCGGATCTTCAACGCTGTCAGGTTGAGCGCGAAGGCTTTGTTTCTGCTGCGCGCGCTGTCTTTGAAAGTGATATGCCTCCAGTTCATTCGATGACTGAGGGACATGCCCGGCTTGCCCTGCTGCTCAAAGGGCTCAGTGAAACGGAAACCGAAGAGAGGCAGCCATACCCGGCATACTGTTCGGTACCGCGTTCTCGACAAGATCCGGCACGGCTTATTGAAACGGGACGCGATCAATGGGTGCGCGCGATGGAAGACATGCGTGTTCACCTCGTGACGTGGCCGCGTACTCCGAGCGTTGAGGATGCTGATTTCTGGGAGAGCCATGGTCGCCTCGAAGATCTTGAGGATACTCAAGCAATCGCAATCGCTCGCACCCTGCGGGCCTGGCTGCCGAAGTGGATTGCCAATGACGGTGGGGAAGTGACTCGCCCAGCTCGTCGCGGTGATGTCGTCTCTCTTCTGTCCCACTGGATGCAAGAAGCCCCACCAGCAGATCTAGACGCCTCAGAGGGAGAACTTTATCGTGATGTGCTCACAGCACCTCAAGCGCGTTGTGCATTGCGCTGGTTTTCGCTTCTTTACGAGGACGCAGCTATGCACCAGCGCCTTGCGCTCCTCGATACGGCAACTTCGCGCATGAGTTTTACGATGATTGCTGATGATGATGGCACTGATGATGCGGAAGTCCGGGCACAGCGTCAGTGGGGGATGTGCGTCCCACCTCAGAGTAGAAAGCAATATTGGCGTGCCCGCTTGCAAGAAAACACCCGACTGACACTTGCCCGCATAGGACTGCGGCTTGCGTCAAAAACTGGCTCTGGTCGTGGGGGACTTGGGGGAAGTACGCGCGGAC
>CAKAPY010000164.1 GCA_916719935.1 uncultured Actinomyces sp.
GCTCTGGATGATGCCCTGGCCACGGGCATATTGTTTTACAAATTGTGTGAATACGCAGAGAGTCTTGAAAAAGATCCCCTTGCCTACTGCTCCCCCGCGTATCCTTTATCCTCATAATTCCCGAGGCCGCATGTACTTTGCGTTGAAAAGGACGAGTTTCAGCGACGCTGACGCAAAAGATCCGCGAGGGCTTCTTGAAGCTCCTGTGAGTCAAATGGTGCGCTGACAATACGGCTTGCACCTGCCCATGTTGCCAACCAGTCGTCTTGAGGACGAGCCGTAAGCATCAGGATTGGAGGAACATCCTGGCGGGTACCAGCAAGCTCCTTCGCGACGGACATTCCGCCTTCCTTTTGAGTTTCTCCATCGAGAACAAGGACTGCAATATCCGAGGTATTGTCCACTAGTTCAAGAACACCGAACTTCGTAGCTGCTTGAAGCCATTCAATGGGAGCCGTATCCTTCGATGCTTTAAAACCGACACCTGTGATCACTGCCTGGCGAGTGGACGAGTTATCACTGAAGACCAGAACTTTCACGGGTGTTTCGCTCACGATGCGCTCCTCAACGTTAAGAGATCGTTACTCTGGGTATTCTAACCGCTTTTGGATATACGTGTGGGGAGCTAAAGTTTCAGCTCCCCACACGTGTTGTTTGCTCTATCGCAGTAGTTCAGATGTTCAAACTACTTTTCAGGGATGACAGCAAGAATGTCAACGACAATCGCTTGCGGCGACTGGCCTTGTGCCTCGTTGCCAGCAGCTACAAGGAGCACCCGCGAGCCCGCGGTGAAGCCGATAAGCTGATTACCATCCTTCACGCTGACAACCTGGGCACCTTGTTGTCCCCATGTCGACTGTGTTTGAGCATCGTTACCAAAAACGGTTCCGACACCCTGATAAATAATTGTCGAACCAACAGCAACCTTGTCGCCATGGCCCTCAGCGATGACGACCTTGGAGGTCTCTGTGGGCGCGCTCTGTCCCCAAGTGATGGTGGGCTGACTACCGAGATCACCGCTGACAGTAATGCCCGCTGGAAGTTCATTTCCGGTCGGCGTTGCGCTTGTCAGCTGAGAGGTATCCTTCGGGTTAACAGTTCCCAAAATATCGACGACAAAGACGAGGTCGGCATTTGCGGGAATTGAAGAACCCGAACCTTGAGCGCCGTAACCCCACTTTGATGGGATGACGAGTTCAACACGGTCGCCAACATGTGCGTCCGCAAGACCGTACTTCCATCCCTTAATCACCTGGTTGAGGCTGAAAGCAATAGGGGTGCGACCATCTTGGAAAGAAGAATCAAAAACCTTGGCATCACTGAAGAGCGCACCCGCGTAGTTGACCTGAACAATGTCATCAAGGCCGACGCTTGCGCCATCACCCTTGTGGAGGGTTTTTACCAAAATCGCATCACCCACGCTGCCCGATCCGGCTTTAATTTCGGGCTTCTGGCCGAAATCACCGCTTACCTCGGGGAAATTACCCTGGCCGCTTCGATCAACCTGAGGTGTCTCTTCAGAGCTTGAAGCCGACTGGGTTGCGCTTGCCGAGGCCGAAGGTGATGCCGATTGAGAGTCCTTTGACTGGCCTGAGCAGGCTCCAAGAGCAAGAGAGCAGGTTAGTAGGATGGCACCAATAGCAGGTAGCTTCTTCACGATTCTCCGATCAGGCGAAAGACTCACCGCAAGCACAGGTGTTCTGCGCATTGGGGTTATCGATCGTGAATCCCTGGCGCTCAATGGTGTCAGAGAAGTCGATGGTTGCGCCTGCGAGATAGGGAACACTCATACGGTCAACAACAACCTCAACGCCATCGAAATCACGGACAGCGTCACCATCGAGCAAACGATCGTCGAAATACAGCTGGTAAATCAGGCCAGAGCAGCCTCCGGGCTGAACGGCGACACGCAGACGAAGATCGTCGCGGCCTTCCTGCTCAAGGAGGCTCTTGACCTTCTGTGCTGCGACATCAGTCAGAATGACGTCGTGGGTTGCAGTCTCAGTCGTGTTCTCAGACATGCTGCTCCTTTAATACTTTTCTTATAGGAATTATCTCTAGCCTAAGGCTACTCAGGCACGAGCGCCATCTTCAAAGCTGAGAGCGAATTGTCACTACCTAGCCCACGTACGAGCAGCGCGGTATCCCAGAGCATTAAGGTTTCCAGTATCATCAACGAGAATCCCATGAATCCCCCACTGGGCCCGCTCATGTGCCGATAGCGTGGAATGCGCGCCAATAGCAAGAACGGGTATAGCTGATCTCGACGCGATTTCAGTTAATAGATCAAGGCTAGATTCAGCCAAGGCCGGTGAATGTAGCTCTGGTTCTAAAATAATCACTAGGTCAGATGCCTCGATGAAGCTTTCACAGTCGGTGTGGTGGAGTAAGAAATCACCATCGGACACCAAACGGCCACCGAGAAGCCCAATAATCGCCGCAGCGCCCCCACTAGCCCCCGAACCGGGAAGCCTTCCGGGTTCCACTACCGAGGCCGATTGCCCACTGACTGCAAGTTGCGGGCGCATAGTTTTATGAAGCAGCTCCGCCCATCGTCGATTGAAGGCTGTATCCCCGCTGTCTCGAAGACTAAGGTCTGGTTCGAGAGCCAGTGTCGAGGACGGGCCAAAGAGCGGGCGTGACGTCGAGTAGGCGGCATAAAACTCCCGACCTGATACAGCGTTTTGTGCATGCTCAATTGCGCGCGCAAACCATGCTTCGAGTGATTCATTCGCCTGCCGCTTGGCTCCGGAAATACCTTCAAGAAAGCTCATCCCGCCGTCAGTTGCTTGAAGGTGACCGCCCTCAAGGACGGGGACTTTCCCTTCTGCAAGCAGCTCACGAAAGCGCTGCCCGGCCTCGTGAAGGCAATCCCCATCCCCCACGCTAAGAACACAAAAACGCTGATCACGCTCCATGGCCTCGGCAAAGGCCCGACCGGGTCCAAAGGGTAAAAAGGAAACTTCCCACGAAGGCGCACCAGCCGAGAAGCTCTGAGCAAGCGTACGAAGCACGGGGGCAGGATCATTCTCCTGCCCCCAATACCCCGTAATAAACGCTTGTCCCACTTACTTCTCAGCCAGGCGAGACAAGACCAGCGCCTCTGCGAGGACAGCGTTCTTCAGATCGGGAAGCGACTGAGATTCGTCCTCAGAGTGGGCATTCGTCAGCGGATCTTCAACGCCGGTGACGACGACCTGTGCGTGAGGGAAGGTCTCTTGGAACTCGGAAATGAAGGGAATAGAACCGCCAACACCGATATTGACTGCCTGAACGCCCCATGCATCAGTAAGCGCCTGCTTGACCACGTGTGAGACCGGAGAATCGACATCGGCAAGGTATCCGGGTCCAAGATCTCGATCAGAAATCTCCACGCGGGCGCCAAAAGGTGCATGCTCGAGCAAGTGCTTTTCGATCGCATCCATTGCTTGACGCGGGTCCACACCGGGAACCGTACGCATCGACAGACGGAAACGAACGTGAGGAATGATCGTATTAGACGAGTTCGCAACCGACGTCGTATCGAATCCGATAAGCGACACCGAAGGCTTAGTCCACGTGCGTGCTGCCAAATCACCGCTGCCAGCAAGTCGAACCTGATCAAGCATTCCGCTTGCCGCGCGGAATTCGTCTTCAGGCCAATCAACCTCTGCGTGGTCATCTCCACCCAAACCTTCAACGATGATGTTGCCATCTTGATCGTAGAGCGAGGCAATCAGAAGAGCAGCGCAGCTGGGAGCATCGATCATCGGGCCGCCAAACATTCCCGAGTGAACAGCGTGGTCGGCGACGGTGAGATCAACAGTGAAAGCGCAGTTACCACGCAAGCTTGTCGTGACAGCAGGCTCGCCAGCCTTCCAGTTATCTGAGTCGGTGACGATGATGACATCAGCTTCAAGCTGGTCGCGGTAGGTCTCAAGGAAGTGAGTAAAAGAGGGCGACCCGATTTCTTCTTCGCCT
>CAKAPY010000165.1 GCA_916719935.1 uncultured Actinomyces sp.
GCCGGGACGAGGCCACTTCGCGTATATACGTCACTCCTGAGGATCCGTTTGCAAGCTTTCGTCGTCGCTATGCTCCCCGCCGGTAGCGCTGGCGTCAGTTTCCGGCAGTTGCGTCAAACGCACTCCAAAACGAGGCTTCTCATCGGGACGCGAGCCGTACTCAGTCGGACCACTACTGTCGCGAACAGTGCGAACTCGACGCGGACGCATCTGATTACCCTCGGTCTTCTGCAGAAGATCGAAAGCTTCGCGAATGCGCTCACTACCAGCAGCCTTCGAAATGATCACCGCATAGCGACCGGCGACTACCTGGGACTGAGAATAAAAGTCCCCTCGACGCCGGCGGATCAAGAACATTGCAGTGCTTAAACAGGAGGTGATCAGGACACCCGCCAACATGCAAGCACCTACCCAGACCATCGTGTTTCCCTGATTGACAGAGAGCACGATACCGATCATGGCACCCCACAGCGCACCGTTCATCACTGCCTGGGAAACCGCTCGGGCCCAAGTCACGCGCCCGATAATTCGCTCAACGGAATAGAGGTCGGTACCAACCACGCTGACGTGCTCAACTTCAAAGTCATTGTTTGACAAGACCTCAAGCGCTGCCAAAGCCTGATCGTAAGAAGCATAGGAGGCAACTTCGGTGCCGTCAGGCAGGCTTCCACCCCCACGGGTCCGCCGGGTTCCACTCACAGGTACGCTCATACTTTTCCCTTTCGTATTCTGCCATCGTAGCGAGAACTTCCCTGCCGTGGGCGGGTAAGAAGTTCGCTCTGGGGATAAACTGGCCGGGTGAGCAGTGCACCTATGAACGTCGGAACAACCGGACGCCGAATCTACATCGGCAAGCTTGCCGGTACCTCCGTCTTTGACCCATTGGGCGAGAAAGTCGGTGTGATTCACGACGTTGTCGTGACATTTCGCCTGAATTCGACCGCCAATGTCATTGGCTTCGTCGTCGAGGTAGGCCCCCGAAAACGCGTGTTTCTGCCCTTCACCCGCGTGACGGCAATTGAATCCGGTTCCGTCATCACCACCGGCCTGCTCAATATTCGCTCCTTCAACCAGCGCCCCATCGAAACGCTTGTCATCACAGAGCTTTTCGATCGCGAAGTCACAATGAATGACGGAAGCGGCGTTGTGAAGATCCTTGACGTCGCTATGCAGCAGCGCCGGCCTCGCGACTGGATCATCTCCACCCTGCACGTCCAGCGCGTCCGCACAACAACTTTGGGCTTCAAACGCGGCGGAACAACCATGACGGTTGGCGTCGATGAGGTCTCGTCACTACTCAAGACCGATTCGAACCAAGCTGCTACCGCCCTGATTCAACACACGGAAGACATGAAGGCTGCCGACCTCGCAGACTTCATTCACGACCTTCCTGCAGAACGACAATTGGCCGTCGCAACGGAGCTCCCCGACTCACGTCTTGCAGACGTGCTGGAAGAGCTGGGCGAAGACGACCGTGTCTCGATCGTTTCTCACCTGGAATCCAAGCGCGCTGCGGACGTTTTAGACGCGATGCAGCCCGACGATGCAGCTGACCTCATGTCTGAGCTTCCCGTCGAAACAGCACAGTCTCTGCTGTCCTTGATGGAACCCGATGAAGCTGCAGACGTTCGCCGACTCATGGCCTACAAGGAATCAACAGCCGGTTCCTTGATGACCACCGAACCGGTCATCCTGGCCCCCGATGCGACTGTGGCTCAGATGCTCGCCTCTATTCGGCGCTCCGATCTTCCGGTTTCTTTGGCCGCAGCTGCATTCATCGCACGTCCTCCCTTGGAAACCCCGACGGGCCAATACTTGGGCGCTGTCCATTTCCAGCGCGCACTTCGCGAACCCCCCAATACACTTCTGGGGACCATCATGGACACTGACCTCGACAGGCTCTCTCCCGACGCTCACGTCGCAACTGTGACGCGTCTGCTGGCGACATACAACCTGACAGTTCTTCCCGTTGTCGATGAGGACGGGCACCTTCTGGGCGCTGTTTCCGTTGATGACGTTTTGGACGAGCTGCTGCCACGTGACTGGCGTGACTGGGATGATGATGTGACCGACCGAGTAATGGCAAGGAGTATTGATGGCTGATCGTCTTGATACCCCCACCGAGCGGAAGTTTAAGCTTTTTCGCCGCCGTTCCTCCGGCGATGGTTTTGGCCAGTTTGCCGAGGCCACGGCCCGCTTCATGGGCTCGCCGAAGTTTATTCTCTACATGACGATTTTCGTCGTCTCATGGATTGTCGCGAATGTTCTTCTTTACAAGGTTTCGGAACAGTACGCCTGGGATCCCTATCCCTTTATTCTGCTGAACCTCGCCTTCTCAACCCAGGCTTCGTATTCGGCGCCTCTGATCCTTCTTGCACAGAACCGCCAAGATGATCGCGACCGCGTTCAAGCAGAACAAGACCGTCAGCGCGCGGAACGCAATCTTGCCGACACCGAGTATCTGACCCGCGAAATTGCTGGTCTTCGCATTGCACTGCAAGACGTTGCTACACGTGACTTCGTCCGCTCGGAACTTCGCGATATGCTCAACGATCTACGTGAGGAACTTGAAGAGCGCGACGAACGATTTGCACAGCTCAGCGCACAGGCAAATACGGACCAAGCAGAAGATTCTGCCGATCTGTCTACTCCGCGTCACGCCGACAGCTAAACCAGTCTGCGCAAACCGTTGCTGGGTCATAGGATTGACACCATGACTTTGACCTCGCAGAACGTTCTTGATGCCCTGTCGACTGTTATCGACCCCGAAATCCGTCGTCCAATTACCGATCTCAATATGGTCGATGCCATCAATATCGATGGCTCAACGGTTTCGGTCACAATCTTGCTGACGACAGCGGGGTGCCCTCTGCGCACAACGATCTCAGACGACGTGAATAAGGCTCTCAGCGCTCTTGATGGCGTGACGGATGTCAAGGTCACCATGGATGTCATGAACGATGAGCAGAAAAAGGCTCTTCGTGAGAAGCTCAACGGTGGTCGCCCCGAGCGCGAAATTCTGTTTGCGCGCCCCGATTCTCTGACACGCGTCATTGCTGTCACCTCAGGAAAGGGCGGCGTCGGTAAGTCCTCAATGACCGCAAACCTTGCCGCTGCATTGGCTCGTCAAGGCCTCAAGGTCGGCGTGATGGATGCTGACATCTATGGTTTCTCAATTCCTCGAATGCTAGGAGTGAGCCACGATCCTCAGGTCATTGACGGAATGATTATTCCGCCTTTGGGGGCCGAAGGTGTCAAGGTCGTTTCGATTGGCATGTTCGTCCCCGATGGCCAGCCCGTCATTTGGCGTGGCCCCATGCTCCACCGCGCACTTCAGCAATTCCTTGCAGATGTTTTCTGGGGCGACCTTGATGTTCTCCTCATCGATATGCCTCCCGGCACCGGTGATGTTGCAATTTCGATCGCGCAGCTCCTGCCCAATGCTGAAATTCTTGTTGTGACAACTCCGCAGATTGCTGCAGCCGAGGTCGCGGAGCGCGCCGGTTCCATTGCAACTCAGACTGATCAAAAGGTCATCGGTGTTATCGAGAACATGTCCTACCTCCCCCAGCCTGATGGCTCGAAGTTGGAGATCTTCGGTCACGGTGGCGGCCAGTCTGTATCTGATCGTTTGAGCGCTCAGCTCGGCTATCCGGTTCCGCTTCTGGGACAGGTTCCGCTGGACATTTCACTGCGCGAAGGCGGCGACGCTGGCGATCCCGTTTCAACACATGAAGGTCCAGCTGCGCAGGTCCTCCAAGAGCTCGCTGGAAAGCTTGCTCACGCCTCGCGCGGACTTGCGGGACGCCCGCTGGGTGTCGCTCCCCTGAACAAAACCATTTAATTCAAGGAATCGCCGCCACCATGGCGCGTAGTCATCAAGTTGACAAGGGTTGTGCGTAACCTATGAGACATAGGTACACGAGTGCGGAGGAAAAGATGGCGTCAGATAAAGCC
>CAKAPY010000166.1 GCA_916719935.1 uncultured Actinomyces sp.
GGCGCGAGAGTTTCGTCGACTACGTGCGGAAATTGCGCGGCGCTTTGGGCGCGGCCTTGGCGGGCATGGACGTCGATTGGTTCGCTGAGATGCGCCGCCTTCCTCGCAGTGAGCACGAGGCCTTGGAGGCTGCGCGCGGACCGATGTTGGCCCATATGGAACAGGGGCTCCAGTATGTGTTGGAGGCGGATCCCGCGGTTGTGCGCTCGCGGTTGGTTGGCGCGCTGAGCCCCGAGAAGCTCTGTTCTTTCGTTCTGGGAGCTATTTTTACTTCGCTTATGGAGGGCTCTGATTGCGAGACGCTCTTTGCTCTTCTTGATACCAGCTTGTACGAGGCCGTGCCTGAGAGTGCTGCTTCTGGAAGCGCCGCTGCGGCCCCGATTGAAAAGAAAGATTGCTGATGACGCTGCTCAAAATGAAGAAAGAAAACCTGATTATCGTTGCCGGAGTGGTTTGGCTGTTAGCGGGTATGAACGTTGCTCTGATCGGTGTGCGTTCGGCTGTTGTAATGAGCGGCGCAACGGTTGGTGTTGTCGTTGCACTTGTTGTCGGTGCAGTCGCAGCTTTCTTTGCCTTCCACGCAATGTTCGGCACAATTGTCCTGAAGAACGCGCGGAGGATCCGAGGCTTAGATGGCGAACGCTTGAACTTCCTGCGATTCTTGGATCTCAAAGGGTACCTGATCATGGCCTTCATGATGTCCTTTGGCTTCGGGCTACGCCTAACCGGGTTCATCCCCAACTGGTTCTTTGCATTCTTCTACACGGGATTGGGATCTGCTCTGGCACTGGCAGGGGCCAGCTTCCTACTGCACAGAGCGTTTGGTGAAGGATGGACTTTTCATACACGGAGGGTGGGGGAGTAGGTATCGCGTCTTCATGTTCTGAGTAGCGTTTAAGCTGCCCGGCCTCCTCCTGCAAGTGCAGGGCGAGGCCGGGCTTTTGTTGCTCTGGAAAAGAGTAAACTGACGTTATCCTGAAAATATCGAGAAAATCTTATGCATCGAAGGTGAACGCATATGAGTCATGGACGGATACGTAGGCCCGAAGGTGGGACGAATCTTTATTCCCTACCAACGTCGTTTGTTGCGGTTGATACGGAAACAACAGGCCTTGATTTTGATCTGTGCAACATCATCGAAATTGGTGCTGTCAAAGTCAACGACGGCCAAATCATCGACAGTTTTAAATCTCTTGTCAAGGTCGATGAGAAGCTGCCTCCATTTATCGTGCATTTAACGGGTATCACCGATGAAATGCTGGCCGATGCTCCGTCACTTAAAGAAGTGATGACTGACTTTGATGCCTTCGTGGGTGACTCAATTTTGTTGGCACACAATGCGTCTTTTGATATGAATTTTCTCTACACGGCCTACGAGCGTGCTTTGGGCAAGCCTCTCAGGAACGACTACGTTGATACGTTGCGGGTAGCTCGCCGAGCGCTTCCACAGCTCCAGTATCTACGACGATCTCCGAAATTCAGGGAACTAAGGGGTGAATTGTGATCACAAAGGTACACATCAAGGGCTACCGGAAATTTGAAGAGATGGTCTTCGTTCCCACTCAGGGGATGAACATCATCGTTGGAGGTAATGAAGCCGGCAAATCCACACTATTGGAAGCAATCACTCTAGCCATCACGGGTCGAGCAAACGGAATCCCGGCAGCGGACGCCTTGAACCCGTATTGGTTCAATCGGTCTCGTGTCGATGCATTTTTCACTCAGGACCACCTTGTAAGAGCGAAAAGTCAAGCGCCTGAATTTCGCATTGATGTGTACCTCGAGACGGATAATCGTGACCTAGAAAAGTTTCGCGGTGTGAATAACATGAGTCGCGAAGACTCCGTCGGATTGTCTATCTGGGTACATCCTGAACCGGAGTATGTTTCGGAACTTGCCGAATACTTTGGGCAAGAGGAATGCCCTGAGGTTATTCCGGTCGAGTATTACGTGGTCGAATGGCTCAGTTTTGCGGGTACTCCGGTCTTCAGACGCCCCAAAGATATTGGCATCTCACTGATTGATAGTCGCACTATCCGCTCGGAACGTGGTATTGACTACTTCACGAAACAAATGCTTCAGACCCAGCTCGATACCAAGGATCGGAATCGGATTTCGGTCGAACACCGTAAGCTCAGGGCATCCCTCGGCTCTGAGGTTCTGGATGAGATCAATCAAAGGCTCACTGATGAAAGGCCACCGTTTCCGGGTGGACAAGTTGGCCTGCAGGTCGATCAGTCGCGATCTGCCTCATGGGAGAACACACTAATCCCCGCGATTGATGATGTACCTCTATCCATGGCAGGCCAGGGCAATCAGGCGGTAGCGAAGACGCTACTCGCAATGGGAAAGCAGTCCGATAACGCCATTATCATTTTCATTGAAGAGCCGGAGAATCACCTTAGCTACACGCGGCTACGGCACCTCATCGCCTTCATCGAGCGAGCTGCCGAAGACCGGCAAGTCTTCATCACTACGCACAGTTCCTATGTGCTCAACCGACTTGGGCTTCGCCAAGTCGCTCTTCTTAGCGACGGGAAGACCGCCAGGTTTGATGACTTATCGAAGGAGACGACTTCATACTTCCAGAAACTCTCCGGATTCGATACACTGCGACTAATCCTTGCCGACCTGATCGTAGTGGTCGAAGGCCCCTCGGACGAGATCGTGTTCAACCGATTCTTCGCTGACCGTTTTGGCGCTGAGCCTTTGGACTGTGGTGTCGATGTGATGGCTCTGAATAGCCTGTCATTTAAGCGATGCTTTGAGTTGGCCGCGGTAATCGACCGGCCACTCATTGCCCTACGCGACAACGATGGCAAATTACCTGATCACTGGTGCGAACCCATAGCTGAATATCTCAAACCATCATTTCGGCTTCTGTTTATTGGCTATCCAGAACTAGGTAACACGCTTGAACCACAGATCGAAAGCGCAAATGCCTCTGAGGTAATGCAATGCGTTTTTCCGCAGGTGGAGGAGCCCCCCTTTGCTCCATGGATGCAGAGCCACAAGACAGATGCTGCGCTAGCGATTGCTACCTCGAATCAGCAGCTCGAGCCGCCGCAGTATATTCGGGAAGCTCTGGATGCGGTCTCTCAGTTCGTGGAGGCGAATCGGTGACCCATACGTTTGTTCACGCCTGCGCAGGTTCTGGGAAAACGCAATCCATCATCGCCCGCTGTCAAATGGACAGTGCAGCAACTAGACGCCTCATCATCACCCTAACCACGTCTGGCCAGGATGAGATTGAATCCCGGCTGCGGCAGGTCTCAGCCACTCAAGATGAGCACTCGGAAGTATCTGGATGGTACGCATTTCTGCTGAATCAGATAGTGCGCCCATACTTGGAGTTGCTATTTCCTGGTCGACGAATCGCAGGTTTTCTCTTCGATTGTAGTGCTGCGCGCGATATGATTCGCTACAAGAAGAAGTCGGACCCGGCACGTTATTTTTCGTCGACTGGCATGGTCTATAAGGACAGCCTTGAAGATTTGGCTGTGCAAGTGATGCAGTGTGCGAATGGTCTGGTCGAAAGGCGCTTGAGCCTTATCTACGACGAAATCATCATCGATGAAGTCCAGGACATTAGCCGCAGTGGGCTAGATGTTATTGCCAAGCTCATACAGCAAGATTCCTTCGGATGCTTTTTCGTTGGTGATGGCCGCCAGTCACTACTGGATAGCAACCTTTCCAGCAATAAGAACAAGCAAGCAGACAGACAGAACCTCCTGGCCTGGTATCGCAACCTCAGTATGACAAACCAACTCAACATCGAGGAAAGGACGGAGACATTTCGATTCAACCAAGCCATAGCTGATTTCTCGGATACCATCTTTCCTGAGAGTTTCGGTTTCTCACCGACCCAGTCCCGCATGCTTGATAGGTCTGGACATGATGGCGTCTTTCTTGTCGCCGCTGAGGACCTTGATGAGTACATCGAACGCTACAAC